>CAYSHJ010000769.1:0-2145 GCA_964430385.1 uncultured Planctomycetaceae bacterium | reverse complement strand
CCAAATTCGTCGCTCCGCATCGGCGCGTTAAGCTGAGCAAAAGCCAGAGCCTGACAAAACCCCTCACCTCATGCGCCGCTGTTTGAGCGATGCGGCACTAGTGCAACAAGTCGTTCCAGCAGAAATGCGGACGGGCTGGATTCTGTCTTCAATGTCGCTCGCCGCATTCTGCTGAACTCTAACGTTCGGCCTTTGCCCTCCTGTATGGAGGCCATGGTTGGGCCAACTCGCCGCTTGGTCTGCGCGGCGAGAAGTTGGCACTCTAAAAACTGCGGACCTGGAGATCGTTCATGATTCGCACCTCTCGGCTGAACGTGGTCGTGGTTCCCCTGATCGCGCTCGTCGCGGTTCTCACCCTTGCGTGTCCTAGGGCGGAGGCGCAGGTCAATCCCTTCAAGGTCAAGGGCGAGGGCAACGCTCCCGAGGGCCTTTCGGTCGTCGGCGGAGTCTCGCCGTACACCGCGTCGGGCACGGCCACGCACCTGGGCAAGTATTCCGGTTTCGGCATCGCCCAGGTGACAGGGATGGATGAAGAGAAGACAGATCCGGACGCCATCTTCACGGGCTCGTTCACGGGAGGGTTCGTGTTCGTGGCCGCGAATGGGGACAGGCTGGTCTGCAAGCATCCGGGGACGTTCGGGGTGTATTCCGACGGGCAGGGCGGACTCTTTGCGGTCTTCGATGCCATCTTCTCTCCGACGAGCCTCACGATCGACGACACAACGTACGAAAGCACTGGACAGTTCGCGAGCGTCGACGGCAGCTTCAGGATGATCGCGGTCACGGAGTCTTTCACGATCGACATCGATGCCGGAGCCACCACCGCTTTCGACTTCGCGTGGCAAGGAGAAGGCTCGTTCAGCTTCCCCAAGGAGTGAGGGGAGAAACGCGACCGTTCATCCGACATTGGGAAGCGGTCGCACTTTGAGACCCAGAGGCGCTCCGCAGGCCTTCGAACAATCGCCGTGCCGCAAGGCGCCGCGCCAGCCGCCAGCCGCCAGCCCCGTTCACGGTGCTGGGGTTCCCGTTCCGCGCCCGCCCTGCTCGCGGGTCGCGCTTCGGGTCTACGCCTGGGGATGCATTTGCGAGTGCGAAGCCAATGTCCCGGGAAATCGAAGGGGTCGGGCGTCTTTTTGAAGCGAGGCTGGCCGGCAAGAAATGGGGACATTCAAGGTTGCCGGGCCGAACCAGCCGTTGCAGCAGACGGGGCCGGCATCACGGCTTTCCGAGGTATCGAGTCTCTCCAGCCGGCCCCGCTGCTGAACGGGGTCGTTCGGCAAGTGAGGCCATCTGCATGCAAAGGCCAGCAGACGCACCTACGATCGTGCTCGCCCGTGACATCGACGGACAAACCGAATTGGTCGAGTGGATTCGGCAGGCCGATACAGCGTGGATCGTAACCGAGAGTGAGGAGTTCGTGATTAGGCCCGGCGCTTGGAAGCAGGCATGGGCTGATCTGGTCGCTCGCGGCTTCGTTGAAGTGAGCCCAAACGACCAGCGAAAGATGGCGGCCGATACGGATCGTGTCTTGGCACTAGTGCGCAGTGCATTCCGCGGTGTGACTCTCGGAAACGGCGCCGGTCTTCGCCAAAGCCAGGGTCTCGATGACTATGCCGACGAGTGCACACTGGCATCCTATCGTGCACAGGACGAGAAGAATGACTGGTCGGCAATTCCGGTTGCCGAACTCGACAGATGCTACAGTAGCCTTTCCTTCTTCGACGCCGAAGGGATGCGATTCCATCTGCCGGCGTATTTGGTTGCCGATCTCGAAGATTCCTTACAGACTGCCGACGTGCTGTTTCATCTGGTGTTGTTTCATCTGGTGTATACGGATCAAGGGCGCTTTGACACGCTTTCCACAGCCCAACGCGAAGCCGTGCGCCAATTCCTGCTGCTGCGGCTGTCGGACAATCATCGCGAGTTCCACCATCCAGCCATCGAGGCAGCGCTCGCCAATCACCGGACCGCCAAGTCAGAGTCGTAGCATCGTCGGAAGGCATTGCCGAACATCTATATGGCCCCACTCTGTCAACAGAGCGCACCGCGAACGCGGTGAGGAATTTGGGAAGTTCTTGTCCTCACGAAGTCGGTTGACAGAACACTGAGTTGGAATGGGATGCGGGTCGCTACGGGGTGGCTTCT
>CAYSHJ010000768.1:0-5812 GCA_964430385.1 uncultured Planctomycetaceae bacterium | reverse complement strand
AAGATGGCTCGCTACCGCCCCGACAACAAAGACAAACCTCATGCCGGAAAACCAATCCTCATCAACGCAACCCGACAACACAAACTTCAACTCAAACAATGCCTTGCGCTCGCCATGTAAAAATACTTAACGGCGTTGCCCGTTGGGGCTACCTCTTGTTTGTTCCGACTGTCACCCAGGCCGATGGCCTGGGCTGGCATCGGAATGCCACGTTGTGGCGGAGGACGCTCCCTTCCCGCGCTGACGAACGGCAACATCACGAACGGGCCACAGCGAGAAGTCACCCGACCCCGCGTTCCCCACAGTCGCGCAAGAATTCGCGGCCGAGACGCCGCCCGTCGCAGAGCGACATTTGACGGTCGCCGAGGGTTTCAACCCATCCGCCTCGGCGGAGCGATGACACGGGAATGATTCGTCGCGGAGCGACGATGGAATGCGGGAGTCAGCGGCGCGAAGGAAATTGGTCGCCGATCGCGCGGAGATGGTTCCATCGTCGCTCCGCGACGAGATTGTTTGGCGTGATTGCCGACCGTGGTTTGAAACCCACGGCGACCTTCAGCGGTCGCTCTGCGACCAAGGCCAAGAACCAAAAGTCGCCTGAGGGGTCGGGTGTGCGAATTTCAGAAATTGCCGTTGCGAGCTTGAGAAGTGGAGAACGGGCTGGCGGCAATTTCTGTAATTCGCACACCCCGTGTTCTCATTCGAGTTGCCGTTGGGCCATTCGATCTGTGGCAAAAGTGGGATCAGAATTACCAAGCTTCGACAGTGATGCAGTCAATCTCTTGGAAGTGCGCGTCGCGAGTGACCAATGGCAGGTCGTATTGGTACGCGATGGCGGCGATCCAAAAATCATTTTCTGGAATTGGCTGACCGATCCTCGAACGCTGATACTTCAGCCAACCGTAGACCTGAGCCGTTGCGTGGTCGCAGGGAAGAATCGCGGACTCGTCCAAGCTTGTCAGCAACGACTCCACTTTCGCCATTTCCTTGGCGGGATGTTGAGCGTTGTGAGCACCGTAAAGCAATTCGCCAACCACGGTCGCCGGAATGAAGATGCTGTCGGATGCGGCGAGTGCTCGTTGGACTCGCGCGTCCTTGCGGAGCGCGGCGATCACGATGTTCGTGTCGAGCAACACGCTATTCGCCATGAGACTCCACCCGTCCGCAGCCTTCTTCAATCGCCTTTTCCATGGCGTCGAGCATCTTAGCAGAAATGCTGCCGGCTGCATCCAACAACCGCCCCGGCGACATCCCCTTGCGAGTCAAAGGCGTTTTTCGAGGCCGAGCCAACTTTGGCGTGGTCACGCGACTCTTGGTTGGTGCTTTGTTCTTGCCCGTCGACGACTTTGGGTGGCCGGTTGATTTTGCCATGACAGCATCGCTCCTCAATCGCAGTAGAGATCGAGCACTTCTGAGCAGTACTGTGTCTCAGATCCTGGCCTGAGATCAAGGCGAATCGAATCTCTCGAACGCCGCGTTCGAGCGACCGGATGATTTCGGAATCTGACGCGAGTGGTCTGTTGCGGAGCGACATTTGATGGTAGCCGTGAGTTTCAACCCACGGATTGCAATGACGCGCGAATGGTTCGTCGCGGAGCGACGAGGGAATGTGTGGAGACGACGACACGCATCCCTTGGGCGGCCGATGGTGTGGCGATGGTTCCATCGTCGCTCCGCGACGAGATGGTTTGGCGTGATGGCTCCGCCGCGGCGGATGGGTGGAAACCCACGGCGACCTTCGGCGGTCGCTCTGCGACCAAGGACAAGAACCAAAGAGTCGCCAACTTCGTCGGCGGAATCCGCCGATCGCGACTTGAATGATGGAACCGCGATTGTTGAAGTGAGAATCGTGAAAGTTGGCATTTTGGAGATGACGACCGTATAAGTGGCGCGATAAAGGCGATCTTTTGGCTCTGACCCAGACCGTGAAAGTGATCCCGTGGCAAAGCGTCCTGAAAAGCAAGCGAAGTCGGGATTTCCTGGCGTTCCCTTCGAGCAGTTCAAGGCTGTCGTTGAAAAGTTGGCCGAACTGCGAGATTCCGGCGAAGTGCTGATTTTCCTTGGGAAGTCCAGTTCGGCAAGAATCATCGGGGCAGGAACAAACCTGGAGCAGCGTGTCGCCGAAAAACTGTCAGCCGACGGTTTCACAATTGATTGTTCGAAGGCCCTCAAAGAGGTCGCGAGTTTGCTTCGACTTGTGGCCGCGTTCGGAGATGCTTCACGGGCTGCTCGCACGCTGGAGCAAATGGAATATGCAGGCGAGATCAACGCACTCGACGCAAAAGACAAGGACGCCTTTAAGGCAGAATTGACGAGTCGTTGCGAGTACATTTTCAACACATTGTTTGTGGACTCACTTCAGCGTCGGGCGAAACGGTTTCGAACGGTGACGGCTCCTTCACTTGAGGAGGTTGACTTCGAGTTAGTTCGAGAAAGACTCGTGGAAGACAAAAATGATTGCTTCCGCGAACCGTTTGTTCGCCTGAAGCTTCGGTACGCAGAGCAAGGCCCTGCCTTCCTGCATCCCTTCTTTTTTTTCAGTGGAAATGAACGTTAGTGCCAAAGCGAGTTTTGAGCTTGAATGCGATGAGTCGGATTTGGATCTCCTCATTCTCCGATTAACGGCAGCTAAGGCTCGACTCATCAAAATTCGCGAAGAAGGCGTTACGGGTAACACTGACGATGTCTGATAATTTGAAAATAAAAAATGTCGTAGCAGGCCGAAACCCAATCGGTACTTCACTCGTTCGAGTCGGTGATGCTCCGAAAGTAGTCGCTGACAGTGAAGTGATCGCGATGGGCTTTGCCGAGATGGCGAAATTCGTCCTAAACACGGTTTCAACCGTGGATCTACACGGACGTAAATTCTTTTATCCGGGAATCAAACCTGCCGAGTCGTCGCAGGCGTTGCCCGGTGAATCCGTGTGTTTTGTTATCAATAAATTTGGGAGAACAATTTGGCTAAATGAGAAGTTTTCGAACCAGGCTGACGTAGCTTCCGTCGCGCTTCTCGATTCGTTTATGACGATTGAATCTGTTTCAGTCGGTAATCGATCCACCGGTGTCGGGACAACGCCCTCTCGCCACCTTCCCGGACAATCGTCCGACTTGGAAGGGGAGCTCATCCAACTGCGGCAACAGGTTGGAAAACTTCAGCAGCAGAATGAACTCCAAAAATCTCAGATCGCCGACGCACGTCGTACGGCTGCGAGGGAAACGCAGCGATATGACCAAATTGCCTGCCAATTGGCAGAAGAACGCCAGCGATCTGCGGATCTATTGGATCGCATAAACGAGCGATCGAAGAATAACGATCTGCTGCAAAGCGTTCTCATTGCGAAGAATGCTGGACGGCTTCGGATGACGGAGACAAATCGCGGGGTTGTTGCTCATGCGGGCACCGACGAAGTGACCGTTGTTTACGACATCAATGACGATATAGTCGAGCACGTCTATCAGCGATCGCAGTTTCAAGACGGTCGATTGCCGAAGGAAGGTGACCGCCTTGAAGTGACGGTCCACGTCTCTGAGGCCGAAGCTTTACCGGCCGAACCAAGGTCAATCTGTGATGCCGCACCACAACGCCGTGACACCCTCCGCGCAGTCCCCGACGAGTTCTAATCAGAAATCCTTGGTCGAGGTTCACCTTTTTGGTTGCGGGCACGGCGACACGATCCTCCTCCGATTACCGGTCGATAAGTGGGTTCTCATCGACTGTCGGCTCCCGCAATTGGATGGCACATTCGATCGGTTTCTCGAAATACCTTGACCAGCGTGGTATTAAACGGCTGGAGTACATCTTTCAGACGCATCCTGACTACGACCACTTTCATGGAATGAGAGAACTTCTCGAACACTTTACCAAGGATGGACGATCGGTCGGCTGCTGGTGTGATGGCGGAATCAACGCGCCGCATGTGCGTGATATTGTCTGGAAGGAAGACATCAGCCCGACTCGTTATGCCAAGCTTCAGGAATGTCTGAATTCTCTGTACGCGCAAAATCTGATCGATATTCGGGAGCTCAGCGATGACGTGAAGCCGTTTGGCCCAAAAAAGTATCCGGGAATCCGCTTGATACCGATTGCTCCAACGGCAGGCGACAAACGCACGATTACTCGCGAGGGCCTCAGTTCTCTCGCTGCTAACACAGCCGCCAAGTTGGAGACCAACGCTCTTTCCGTTGTGCTGGTCCTCGCTGTAAAGGATTCCGACGCTGAACTCAACATTCTGCTGTCTGGTGATGCTGATCCGGACAAGCTGAAAGCCGCCTTGAACACTTGGCGGGAATTCGCCTCAGACGATCAACGAGAATCGGGCTTTAACTCAGTCAAAGTTTCTCATCATGGTTCCGCGAATTCGCACCTCGGCGAATTGTGCGTTTCAGGGCGTGGAATATCGAAGCTCGCCGCCGTATCCGCAGGCGAAAGGCAAGGGCTTCCTGCCTCAACGGTCCTCAAAGAGTGGCAGGATTCGGGATGGATTGTTTTGGCGACAACGACGCGGCATCAGCCGAAACGCATCAATCGTCCGGTTGAACTCGTCAACAGAAAACCGAAACCCTCGCCAACAATTCGCTCGAATGACATCTGCATCAAATGGTCGCCGAGCGAAGGAATCTCTTGGGGGCCAGATACTGCTCAAATCCATTCTGCGGATTTAGCGGCGTATCAATGAAATGGCCGTCGATACCAACAAAACTCGATTGCTCATCGCGCGAGATTCGATCTTTCATCTGCGAGGTCGATGAGGTGGTTGATGAATTGATTCGGCCGCGAGTTTTCGACCGCCTTCCCCAACGACAGTCGCAGTTGGTCGAGTTCGTCGGCCAGTCGTCGGTCATGTGCTCGCAGGGCCTTGAACACTTGCCAGACTGGCTCGAAGGCCGATTGCGAGAGGACGTGGTCGGCATCTTCGGACTCGTCGATGAAGACCGGAATCACGATGGTGCTCCGCCTTCGGCGGACTTGTCGGCGGCTTTGCGGATCACTCGGCCGACTGCCTGGATGATGTCCACCATCGACCGCTTGGGATCGATGAACGCCACGCCGTCGAGCACCGGAACATCGACCCCTTCGCCCAGGCAGGCGCAGTTGGAGAGGATGCCTCGCGTGTCGTCCGGCAGGTTGCCTAATCCTTTCAGTCCGCCGAAGGCGGATGGCTCGTTGGCCGGCGGGCGTGTGACCGGAGATGTGTTTCGTCCAAAGTTTTCCCGAGGGCCGGGCCGACCGCGTCAGGTGGGGGATCACTCCCGGCAACGAATCTCGCCGTGTGGCATCGACGAACCGTGCGGCCTTCGCCACCGACGAGTGGAACGTGATGAGCTTCCGCAGGTCGTATTTCTGCATCGCCTTGGCCAAGCCGATCTGTGCGGCCAGCGTCCGGGCGTCGGTTGTGAAACCCTGCGCTGTGCGCGGGTCTCCTGACCCCGCACTGCGGTCCGACCGTAGGTCTCCTCTTTGCGTTTGGCTGTCTTGTGCTGCATGAAGAGGAGACCTGCGGTCCGGCGTTTCGGCGGGGTCGGGAGACCAGCGCCGAGCGGGGGCCATGCGGACCAAGCGAGCTTCCTCGACCCACGCTTTGACTTCGCGGTCGGTGACTCCGATCACGACGACCTGATAATCGGTCAGCAACGGCGGGTCCGCACTGATCGCTTCCTGGAACGTGAGGACGTGGAATTCGGGGCCGACGATATGGGCGTCGTCCATCGAGAGCAATTGAAAAAAAACGAATTCCAGTTCCGCCGCTCGCCGCTTGACGTGCTCCTTGAAGTAGCGCGGCGTGGCGGTCATGAACAGCCGCTTGGTCGCCTT
>CAYSHJ010000767.1:0-9283 GCA_964430385.1 uncultured Planctomycetaceae bacterium | reverse complement strand
CTTGGCGCGGCGAGCCGCAACCAAAAAGGCGTCGTTGTTGGTAAGTTGATGGGTGTAGTTACGACACCATCCACTTGCCGGAGACAACGACGCCATGAAGGAGTTTATCAAGAAGCATGAGAAAGACATTCTCGGAGTGCTGAGTGGGTTTGATCGGGTGCGGTTTCGCGGGACGATTCGAGTTTTGGCAGTGGTCCCGTTGCTGATGAGTTGGCTGGCGCATCGGCGCGTGTTGATGAAGGACTTCGCCCACATGGCGGCCTCGCTGACGCAGCGGTTGAAGTCTTCCGTTGAAGAGGTGGCTCGGCAGTGTTTGGCTCGGCGGGGGGTCACGCTGCGGCGCGGAGAGTCGCCGGTTCGCTATTTGCGCAGTTCGAAGATCTCCAAGGAGGATCTGGTCGCGGAACTGATTCGTCGCGAGGGGCTGACCGAAGGGGTCGTGTGTGTGCTCAGCGCGTCCGAACTGTCTCGTTCGTATGACGTGCTGCGCAATCCGGAAACCAAGACGCTGGATTTGGACCCGCGCACACGGCCTTGTTTGCATTGGTACGTTTATTTTCTGGATCCCGTGTTGGGGCTGTGTCATGTGCGGATTCAGTCGTGGATGCCGTTCACGGTGCATGTTTGCGTGAACGGTCGCGAGTGGCTGTGTCGCGAACTGACGAAGCGGGGGATCGGGTTCGAGCGGCGCGACAACTGTTTGGCGCGCGTGGCTGACGTCGCGGCGGCTCAGCAGATTTTGGACTCGCAGCCGTGGGACCACTGGAGCACTCGTCTGGATGACCTGGTGCGGCGCGCGTGTCCGGCGCTGTTGGACTTGCCGGGCTTCGGCGATCGCCGGCAAGAGTACTACTGGTCCGCCGACGCGACGGAGTGGGCCAGCGACGTGATGTTCCGCTCGGCCGAGAAACTCGCGGCGCTGTATCCGTCGCTGATCCACCACGGGATGAACACGTTCGCCAGCCGGGACGTGATGCGGTTCCTGGGCAAGGTCCGCATCCCGAAGACGGGCGTGGATGTCCGCTTCAACGGCGAAGTGAACACGACGCGGCCGATCCGTCCCGAAGGGGTCTGCCTGAAGCATCGTCTGAACCGCAACACGCTGAAGATGTACGACAAGCAAGGCTCGGTGCTGCGGGTGGAGACGACGATCAACGACACGTCGGACTTCGGCGTGTATCGGACCGCGGAAAGCGTTCCGAACAGTCCCAAGAAGTGGCGGCGGCTCCGCAAAGGGGTGGCCGACTTGCCCCGCCGCGCGGCGATCTCGCAAGCCGCGAACACGCGTTACCTCACCGCTCAAGCCGCCGTGGACAGCGCCACGCCATTGGGGAAAGTCGCGGACCAACTGGCGAAACCGATCGTCACGCCGACGTCTCGGTCGCGCGGCCTGATGCCGCTGACGGGGATCGACTCGCAACTGATCGCGATCCTGCTGCGCGGCGAGTTCACCTTGAACGGCTTCCGCAACCGCGACATCCGCGACCTGCTGTTCCCCACCCCCACCACCAGAGACCGCCCGACGACCACCCCCACCGCCTCTCCTCCCGAAGCCGAAACCGATGCCGATGCGGCGGCATTGACCGAACGGCGTCGCCAGTCGGGCCAAGTGACTCGGTTACTGCGCTTGTTCCGCGCTCATGGTCTGATCCGGAAAATTCCCCGCACCCATCGCTATCAACTGACCGCCAACGGTCGCCGAATCCTGCCGACCTTCCCAATTGCCAGATCCGCCAGTACAAAGGCTTTACAACAAATCGCCGCCTAAAATCTTCTCACGAAAACAAAACTTTCAACGTTTGCAGAACAAGCGAGGCTGCGGGGCGCTGGTCAAGCACCGCTTCCACCGGGTGTTCCTGCCATTGCTGGCGGGGATGTTTACGATCGTCCCGCTCACGATCGGGGTTTCTACCTTTGCGATGTCGTCCGTCTCCAAGAAGCCTGGCGTCGCGGCCCCGACAGAGGGAACGACGAACATCTGGGCGGCCGCGCGAGTGGGCGATCTCGACGCCATCGAGCGGCACATGGCGAGTGGGGCGGCGGTGGACGGCGTGGACCCCGAACGCGGCGGGACGCCGTTGCAATGGGCGGCGGTCACCGGTCAGGCCGAGGCCATGGAACTGCTCATCGGGCGAGGCGCAAATGTGAACGTCGCAGGCCGGGACGGCGGGACGGCCCTCCACGCAGCGGCCTTCCTGGGTCATGAGAAAGCAGTCGAAGTGCTGGTCAGAAATGGTGCGAAAATCAACGCGGTGAATAATGACGGTAGCTCGCCGTTAGATGTCGCGATCCTTGATGAAGGGACGACCCGGTACTTCGCGTCGGTCCTCCAGCTTGAGCTCAACGAGGACGGGCTGGGACGCCGCAAGGCCGCGATCGCGGAGTCTCTGCGCCAACACGGCGCGACGGCGGGGCGGAAGGCGGGCGTGACGGATCTGCTGATGCAGATGCCCCTCTTCAACCACCTGTGGTTCCTCTGGTTCCTCTGGTGGCTCGTTGTCGGATACGCGGCCGTCTCCGCCATCAGCGTGAGACTTCCGTCGGTCCGTCTGCCCGAATGGCTGGTGCTTTCGCCCGCCCGTTACCTCTGGCTGATCCCCGTGACGATGATCCTCCAGTCGTTCATGGGAGACGGTGGCGCGTCTCCAATCTTCGGACCGGATACTTCTACCGGGCTCCTGCCGATCCCGCACGTGTTTGCGTATTACGCGATCTTCTTCGGCTTCGGGGCTCTCTATATTCGGATTCGACGACCGGTCCGGTCTCGTCGGCGAGCGATGGTGGCTCCCGCTTTCGATCGGGCTCCTCGTCGTTCTCCCGCTGGCGCTGGCCCTCACGGCGGGGTGGTCTGGATCTCCGGGGGTTAGGCTCGTACCGCTGGCGCGGCGTATCCTCTCAGTCTTCTTGCAGGCGTCCTTCCCCTGGCTCATGACATTCGGACTTATGGGATTGTTCCGGCGGGTCTGCGGGGTCGAGAGCCCGACCATGCGGTACTTGTCGGACTCGGCGTACTGGCTCTATCTCGCCCACTTGCCGCTGATCATCGCGGTCCAGTACGTGGTGCGAGACTGGCCGATCCCAGCCCTCGCGAAGTTCCTGCTCATCGTCGTGGTCGTGACCTCCTTCCTGTTGTGGACGTATCAGGTCATGGTCCGCTACACCGCGCTGGGGAGATTCCTGAACGGGCCGCGAACTCGGTCTGCGGCGGGTGGCACTGTTAACTAGCCATTTCTGAAAAGGTGAATCAAAGGAATCAGGAATCAGGAGTGGGTCAGGAGTCGTTGATTGGCGAACCTTGTGACGTTCAGCACCTACAACCATGCCAGCTCACCGCGCGGATCAACGTCGGCGCCGGAATCACTTCGGAAACCAAACTCGAAGCCGATCGCTGGTCGCAAGTGCCGAGCGGAAGATCGACGGGCAGTTCGGCACGCCGCGCTGCGTTGTCCGCGTGCTGGTCGAGATGTTTGCGCCATACAAGTGGCCAGTCTACGATCCGTGCTGCAGCTTCGGGCCATTAGCGGCATCGAAGGCGACCTCTGCCCCGAGTCGCCCCTCTACATCAACGCCGTCTAGCAGTTCTTTCAATAGAATGCTCGACTGACATCGAGCCGAAGTAAGCCAATTTGAAACACGCCACGATGAATGATAGTTTCAATTTCAATCCGCAAGTTCGCGAGATCGTCGAGGAAGCCTATCGCACCGAGTCGCGGCGGGTGTTGGCAACGATGATACGGTTGCTGGGGGATTTCGATCTTGCGGAGGACGCACTGCACGACGCGTTCGCCTCGGCGGTGGAGCAGTGGTCGCGCGCCGGGGTGCCGGACAATCCGCGAGCGTGGTTGGTTTCGGCGGGACGGTTCAAGGCGATTGACTTGATTCGTCGCCGCACGAAGTTTGGTGAGTCACAGGCAAAACTCGTGCGTCGGCAAAGTGTCGTGGCGGAGTTCAATGCGAGGCGAGCGGACGACGAGATCGAGGATGACCGGCTGCGGCTGATCTTCACCTGCTGTCACCCGGCGATTGATCCGTTGGTGCAAGTGGCGCTCACGCTTCGCGAGGTCTGTGGGCTGACGACCGAAGAGATCGCCAGTGCGTTCCTAGTTGTGCCCGCGACGATGGCTCAACGCATTGTGCGAGGCAAGGCGAAGATTCGGGATGCGGGGATTCCGTATGTGATGCCGTCCGCTGCCGATCTGCCGGAGCGACTGGAATCGGTGCTGACGGTGATCTACCTCGTCTTCAATGAGGGGTACTCGGCATCGTCTGGCAACTCGGTCACGCGCGGCGATCTGACGGGTGAAGCGATCCGGCTGGAACGATTGATTTCTGATTTGCTACCTGACGCGGAGGTGTTCGGATTGCTGGCGTTGATGTTACTCCATGAGTCGCGCCGCTCCGCGCGCACGGCGGACAACGGGGACATCGTGCTGCTCGAAGATCAGGATCGCTCTTTGTGGAATCGTGAGCTGATCGGCGAGGCGGTCCCTCTGATTCATCGCGCAATCGCTTCGGGATCCGTCGGTCCCTACACGATTCAAGCGGCGATCTCGGCGGTTCATGCCGCTTCCCCAACCGCAGCCAGCACCGATTGGCAACGGATCGTTGAGTGGTACGACCTGCTCTTGCAAGCTGCGTCCTCGCCGGTCGTTGAACTCAACCGCGCGGTGGCCGTTGCCATGCGTGATGGTCCGGAAGCGGGACTGGAGTTGATCGACTCGATCCTCGCGCGAGGCGACCTCGGCGACTACCACTTGGCCCACGCGGCTCGCGCCGATCTGTACCGACGGCTGGGCCGGAATGACGAAGCGAGACCGGCTTACCAACAAGCCTTGTCGCTCGCGAAGCAGGAACCGGAGCGGAAGTTCTTGCAGCAGCGGCTCGACGGACTCGACTGAGTGATCGTCGTTCAAACGACCGGCGGTTGCTGCGTCACTCTCCGACGGGCCAGCCATATTCCGCAGAGGCAACTCGCCGGGAAAGCAATCAAGTTGATCCAGAACCACAGCGGGTAAGGCAACATCGCCATATTGAAGACCGCCAGCGCCAGCAGAATCAGGCCGACAACGATGCCGTGGGCCGGATGCCGGTTCGCTCCTAGCCGAGTTGCCATCCAGCAACTGACCAGCACCGTCAGCCACCATCCGACCGTGCAGAGCAACAATACGCCCGTCGAATATCGGGCGACATGTGCCTGGCACGCCTCCATGTCGGCCGGATCAATGCCGGGCGGAAACGGATGCAGGATGGAACTCACAACCTCTACGCCAACGACCCCGGCGAAGGCTAGGACGAGTGCTCCGATGACAACGGCCAAACTGCGAATGAATTTCATGATCATGGGAGTCTCTCAGGATTTTTGTATTGAGTGAGCCGCAAGGCGCTAGCCGCGGGTTTCGCATCCGTCCGAAACCGGCGGCTAGCGCCTTGCCGCTCACGCCTCTCCAACACGATTCGCGGGGATTCAGAAAAATCTTGCTGGTGTTGTCGATTTGCCGGATTCTCGTTCGACTAACTCATGAAACACGGGAATGCCCCGTGATCGTAACTTGGACGCCCTCGTCCGAGTGATTTCCCGATGAAGACGGACGAGGGCGTCCATCTTACGTTTCTCAACAAGCCACAGTGAAACCGAAGGGATCATCTCCAATGAAAGTCGTCGTGTTCGTCAAAGCCAGTCAGTCGTCCGAAGCCGGGGTCATGCCGAGCCAGCAATTGCTCGCTGACATGGGGCAATACAACGAACAACTGGTCAAAGCGGGGATCATGAAGGACGGGGCCGGGTTGCATCCGTCGTCGAAAGCCGTGCGAGTGCGGTTTTCGGGGAAGGACCGAACCGTCATCAACGGGCCATTTGCCGAGACGAAGGAACTCGTCGCCGGGTACTGGCTGTGGGAAGTGAATTCGATGGACGAAGCCATCGACTGGCTCAAGAAGAGTCCGAACCCGATGCCGGAAGAAACGGAGATCGAGATTCGCCCGATGTTCGAAGCTGAAGACTTCGGCGAAGAGTTCACTCCCGAACTGCGAGAGAAGGAAGCAGACCTCGAAGCGGCGCTGTCGATGGAGAAGGCGAACGTGCAGTCGTATTCTGTTCTTCGGAGGCCGCTGCGAAGAGGCCCTGGCGTTTTACAAGACGGTGCTCCATGCGAAGGTCGGCATGGTCATGCGGTTCGACCAAAGCCCGGAGCCGACGCCACCCGGAATGCTCACGCCGGGGTTTGAGAACAAGATCATGCACTGCGATTTCAAGATCGGCGGCATGACGGTCTTGGCCTCAGATGGCTGCGATGCCAATTCGCGATTCGATGGCTTCCGACTCGCGCTGAGCGTCCCCACGGAGGCGGATGCCGACCGCGTCTTCAACGCTCTGGCTGACGGCGGAAAGATCGACATGCCGCTGGTCAAGACGTTCTGGTCGCCACGCTACGGCATGGTCACGGACAAGTTCGGCGTCGGCTGGATGGTGATGGTGCCGGGACCAAGTCATTCATAGCGAAGAAAAAGAATTGAGCACTTGTCGAATTCGCAGTCGGTCAATCGACTGCCTCATGGAAAGCGGGAATGGCCTGCTGAAGTGATTTGGATGGACCCGGCGGCACTGCAGGGTGCTCATTCCTGATTCTTCATTTCACAAAGGAAGCCCAAACATGACGCCTCAAAAGATCAAGACATTCCTCTGGTACGACAACGCGGCGGAAGAAGCGGCGAAATTCTATTGCTCGCTGTTCAAGGACTCTCGCATTCACAGCGTCACTCGCTACCCCGAAGGTTCTCCGGCACCGGCAGGGACGGCGATGACGGTCGAGTTCTCACTGGCCGGGGCGCAATTCGTGGCCCTCAATGGCGGGCCGGTCTTCAAGTTCACGGAAGCGGTCTCGCTGACGGTGGATTGCGAAGATCAAGCCGAGGTCGACTTTCTCTGGAGCAGACTGACGGCGGATGGCGGCTCACCTTCGCAGTGCGGTTGGCTCAAGGACCGCTGGGGCCTGTCGTGGCAGATCGTTCCTCGAGCACTCCTGCAACTGCTCTCCAGCCAGGAACCCGGCGTTGCTCCGCGAGTCATGGGGGCGATGTTGCAGATGTCAAAGATCGACATCGCCATGCTGCAACGCGCGGCGACTGGCGAGTAGATCAGACAACGCACAAAATGGTTCGACACTTCTTTTCACAAACTCACTTCTCAACTCAGGAGACTGTCATGCAAATTCCAGAACCGGGCAAAGAACATCAATGGCTGCACAAGCTCATTGGCGATTGGACCTTTGAGACAGAATGCAGCATGGGGCCGGATCAGCCTCCCATGAAAAGCACGGGCAAGGAAACGGTACGATCACTCGGCGGACTATGGACAGTCGGCGAGGGCGAAAACGAGATGCCCGGTGCCGGCACTTCTCAGTCCGTCATGACTCTGGGCTACGACCCGCAATTGAAGCAGTTCGTCGGGTCATTCGTCGCGGGATGCATGACACACCTGTGGCCTTACAACGGGACGCTCGACGCTGGCGAAAAAGTGCTGACACTCGACTCTGAAGGGCCAAGCTTCGCGGACGACGGAACGATGACAAAATATCAGGACATCATCGAGTTCCTCAGCGACGACATCCGGACGCTTTCGTCGCAGTACCTCGGTCCAGACGGCAAGTGGGTACCGTTTATGAAAGCTCGTTACCAGCGAGTGAAGTGACGCCGATACCGTTTCAACCCAGAAGAAATGGCCCGCCAGATGGCGATCGAAGCACATCAGGTTCGCCCCACAGGCAGGTCACCTCAACAACAAACAACGGAGAAACACATGCCCTCGAAAACACAACGCATCACCGGCTGGGTTCTGACCGGATTGCTCGGCCTCTTCCTGATCGGAGCCAGCGGAGTCCCCAAGTTTATTGACTTCCCGGACAAGAAAGAGATGTTCGAGAAGTTGGGCGTCCCTCTCGATCTCGCGCCAGCACTCGGTGTCATCGAGGTCGCCGTCGCGATCCTCTTCCTGATTCCACGAACGTCATTCGTCGGCGCGATCCTGGTGACGGGCTATCTCGGCGGAGCGGTCTGGACACACCTGCGCGTCGGCGACCCGTGGTTCGTCCCGATCATCATCGGCGTCGTCATGTGGGTCGCACTGGGACTGAGACAACCAACGATCTTTGCTCTCGCTTCGGGGAAGCCGCTTCAGCCAACTAACTCAGGAGCAACTCAGCCATGAAATACATGCTCCTCGTCTACAGCCCCGAGAACGCTTGGGCCAAAGAAGAATGGACCGCCTGCACGGTTGAGTCCACCGCTGTCTGTCATGACCTGCAATCGAAAGGGCAATTCATCTCCGCATCGCCGCTGCATCCGGTCGCGACCGCCGCGAGCGTCCGTGTTCGCAACGGCCAATCGCTGGTGACGACCGGTCCCTTCGCGGAGACCACCGAACAACTCGGCGGCTACTTCCTCATCGACGTGCCGAACCTCGACGACGCCATCGCCGTTGCCAGCCGTCTGCCCGCCGCAAAGAAGGGAACCGTCGAAGTTCGACCGGTCTTTCACCTGGTGGGCCTGCCTCCCGACAAGTTCGCCGCCGCACCGCCCCATGCGGAACAAGCCGGTTCACGCTACATGCTCTTGTGCTACGACAACGAGCAAGCCTGGAACGAAGCCGGCCCTGCCGCTCTGCGAGCCGCTCAACAGGAAGCGGTGGAACTCACGCACCAACTCGACGCACGTGGCCAATACATCAGCGCCTCGCCGCTGCATCCCGTCTCGACCGCCACCAGCATCCGCATCCGCGATGGCAAACGGCTCGTGACTGACGGCCCCTTCGCCGAAACTCGCGAGTTCCTCGGCGGCTACTACATGATCTTCGCCCGCGATCTCAACGAAGCGATTTCCATCGCGTCCAAACATTCCGGAGCCAGAGTCGGCTCGGTCGAAGTAAGAGCACTCATCGAACTCAATGGAATGCCGCAGGACAACCCCGCTGGATGATTCACGACATCCAGCTCTACTGCACAACATGTAGCGGAATTCGCAAGAATTCCGATACGCGGCATCTGAACTCTTGCGAGTTCAGCTACGAAAGTGCGCAGTCGTATTTACCGCCGAACGACTCGCGGGGAATTTCTGTGATCCGGATTACTGTCGCACGCGAAACTCAGAGGGTGTCATGCCGGTGGCGGAGCGGAAGGCGCGGGTGAAGGCGCTGTGGTCGTAGAAGCCGCAGGCGTGTGCAATCTCGGCCACGGATTGTTTTGGGTCGCGGAGCATGCGCGACGCGGCCGCGATCCGCGACTTGGTGATG
>CAYSHJ010000766.1:0-3368 GCA_964430385.1 uncultured Planctomycetaceae bacterium | reverse complement strand
TTTCATGCACGTCTGGATTTTGAGTTGGAGTTGAAGACGTCAGTCTCGCAGATGACGCACGCCGATCTCCGAAAGCGGATCGACGATCTGGGGCAAACACAGTTTGACGAAATTCGTTCGGTGCTCCGATCTGAGCAGATGCTGCGACAGCCGGATGATCCGCGTCATGTCTATGCCGAGTTTGTTGCCATCTATCACGAACTGCGGGTGTTCGCTCCCGAATTGTTGCCGATTTATTTTCCGTCACTGGGTGACGCCGCCGCCGTGTTGTCAGCAATCGGTCGCGACTGTGACGCCGCTGCTATCCTCGAAGCGATCCGTCCGACGGAGCTGGTTTCTACGGTCTCGGCCACGACTGCGTCAAAACCCGTGGCGGCGGAAAAAGAATTGCTCGAAGGCTTGCCAGTACGATCCGCCACACCTTCGCCCCGCAAGCATGCCGCGCTGGTGCGCCAGGCCGAACGACTGCGAACCAAGGGCAACAACGTGCGAGCCGCCTCTGTCCGCCGTCGGGCGTTTGAGATTGCTCCGCTGGAACATGTCGACCAGGCGCGGCAGGAGATGGTCCTGGAGATCGAGTACCTCGTGCTGCGGCTGCAAGCGGCGCTCGAACTGACCGATGACGACGTTCGGCCGTGGTTGGCCATGTGCGAACGTTTGCTCGCGGGTGCTCGACGCGGTTTTTGGAACGCGAACGCACGGCTGCTGTACGACCTGCAACAAGTCTGCCTCGATCACGAGCAAGAGATCTATCGCGTCGATCTGGTGGGTTGGGTGATCAGCCGAGGTCAGCGTCCGCTGAAACGCCCCTTGCCGAATCAGCGCTTCGTGATGATGTCGAAGCACCTGCGAAGCGCGGTGCTGCGCGTCCCCACGGTCCTGATCGACGAAGCCGGGGGACGCGAGTTGAGCGACCTGCTGCACGCGGCTGCGGACGCCGCCGAACAGATCCTTCGCAAACGGCTTGAGCCGCTGATTGTGGAGTCGCTGACCGACGCGGGGTTCTTGCCGAACAGCGTGGTCGAACGAGAGGCCCGCCGCAAAGTGACGCAAGAACTCTTGGACGGAATCGTGCAGCGTGGTTTCATCACGCTGGGTGATTTGCGAGACGCGATCTCGCGCAATCAGCTCAAGATGCTGGATCTCCACAATACGCGCGAGTTCTTCTCAGGAGATCCGTTACTCCGAGCGGACCGCTTGTTTGCCGCGACGATGGATGGCGTCTACCAACGCGGACCGTTTTATCTCCGCTGGCTCCAACGCCTGAACTCGCTCGCGTTCGGAATTCCCTACTGTCGAGCGGTCACGAAGTACGTGGCACTGCCGATCGGTTTGGCATTTCTGGCATTGATGGCGGCCGAGGAAGTCGCACATCTCGTCGTTCGACGGCAGCCGATGCCGCACGATTCCAAACTGGAGGCGGCGATTGATTCCGTGAATGCAACGGCCAACGCGATTGTTACCGACGGGCCTGCCGCCGCTCGTCACTATTTGGTCTACAGCCATTGGAACTTGTTCTGGCTGGGATGTTTCATCTTTGCCTTGTCTCACGGACCAATATTTCGAGACGCGGTCATTTTGATTTTGAAGGCGATGTGGAAACTCCTGAAGTTTGCGCTTATTGATACGCCGCGAAGGATCGCCGCGTTTCCTTGGGTCAAGTGGCTGCTGAAGAGTTTCCCATTCCTGTTATTTCGCCGCTTCTTGCTGACTCCGTTAGCGGCGACTGCGGTGCTTTGGAAGGTGCTGCCGGCCCTCGGCGTTTATGAGCCGCTCAATCGCTGGTGGGGCACGGCAATCTTTTTGGGATCGCTGCTCGCGCTGAATTCGCGTTTCGGGCGAGACACCGAAGAGCTGACTCGCGAGTTCGTGGCTCGGACGTGGTATCGCATCCGAGTGCATCTGGTGGTCGGCTTATTCACCTTGATCGTCGACGCGTTTCGCTGGTTAATGGATGGCCTCGAACGCGTGCTGTACGCGGTCGACGAATGGCTACGGTTCCGCAGCAGTGAGGGCAGCGTCACACTCGGCATGAAAGCGATCCTCGGACTGGCGTGGAATGTCATTCGCGGCGTCATTCGCTTCTGTGTGACGTTGCTGATCGAACCGCAGATCAATCCGATCAAACATTTCCCCATCGTCACGGTCTCTCACAAGTTGGTGTTGGGCACACTGACGATTCCGTTGGCGACGGTGCTGGAAAACGTCTACGACCGACCGACCGCGTACACGATCACTGGCTTAATTCTGTCCGCCATCCCCGGTGTGTTCGGTTTTTTGGCGTGGGAGTTCAAAGAGAACTGGCGGTTGTACGCGGCCAATCGGCCGACGACGTTGCGTCCGGTCTTGGTGGGTCAACATGGCGAAACGCTGTTACGGCTGCTGCGTCCGGGCTTTCATTCCGGCACGATTCCCAAGCTGTTCGCCCGACGTCGACGAGCGGCACGTCAAGTGGTCAGCCATCGGCAGGCGAATAAGCAGGCCCAATTTGCGGAGAAGCTGCATCATGTCGCCGAGAGCGTGCGGCACTTCTTCGAACGCGAGTTCATTGCCATATTGGGTGAAAGTCGGTCGTTTCGTGAGCGATCTTTGTCGGTCGGCCGGGTCGATGTGGGGACTAACCGTCTGGTGGTGATGCTCTGCGACGAGAGACACCCTAACAAATCGGTGCGAATCGAGTTGACCGAACAGTCCGGGTGGCTGATGGCGAGTGTGCCTGATCAAGGTTGGCTACGCGGACTACCCGATGACGATCGTGCCATCTTCCGCGCCGCATTGGCCGGGCTCTACAAGCTGGGAGCCGTTGGTTTGGCTCGCGAGCAGATCGAAAGTCACCTCATCGCATCGCCACTTCTTTCGCCTGTGAGTTCACTTGACAGTCAGTTTTCTGCCGCTGTATCGGCCACCGAATTAACTGCCAAGCGGTCATTGCATCCCTACGATATTTCTGCCGCTGGTTTGGTTGTCTGGCCTCAGCACGATTACGCAGCCGAAGTGCATTACTCGTTGGAAGAGCGTCCTACCACCGTGCCACGTCCACGCGCCATAGCTCGCGCCGCGGGCCTGAGTCTGCTCCCGCTGGCGGCCATCGTGTATCGTGAGAATCCGCTGAACTGGAATGACTGGCGAACCTTCTGGGAGGCGGAACAAACCCCGTCGGCGATCCCGATCAATTTGCTGCCGGATGTTGTGTTGCTCAAACAGGCTTAGCCGCCAGGTCCACTGTATTAGACTCCTTCGCTTTCCAAAGTTGTTGCGATTGAGTCAAGTTTTCGGAACACTAATCGACACTGATCTTCACTAATCAAACCACAGTCCTCGTGCCATTAGCGTTGATCAGCGCCGATTAGTGTTCCAAAGTTTGTTTT
>CAYSHJ010000765.1:0-13077 GCA_964430385.1 uncultured Planctomycetaceae bacterium | reverse complement strand
CCGGTAGTGCAGCTCCAGGGCTTCGCCATCGAGCCGGGTGAGGCTCTCCCAGCCCAGCGCTGCCGGCACGATCGGCTTGCGGTTGTAGGGGGGCCTGGTCTGCTCGTCGGCCATTTTCAGGAACAGCAGAAACGTGATCAGCTCCGTGTAGGCCATGTAGGAAAGGCCGTCGTCGCGCAAAACGTGAGCGAAGTTCCAGGCTTTGGAGACAATTTGTTGGGAGTCGTTGCTCATATCTGATCCGTTGGGATTCGAGTCACATAAACCGCATCTTGTCGGTCGGCTGAATCTGTCTTTGTGCAAGCACTTGCACGCAGTCGCTCGCATGGGGGCTTCAGCCAAACCCGCATCCAGTCACATAGCCGTCACATAAGCGTCACGCCCCCCAAAGGCAGGTATTTTGCGAACTTTTCGACGTGCTCTCTGGCCTGCTGCCGTGTCTTTCCCGTGCTATTCCGTGCTATTCCGTGCCTTTCCCGTGCTATTCCGTGCTATTCCCGTGCTTTGATTTCGACGACTGCCGTTTGGGAGCCGCCTGTTCCAACTGCCAGAAGGCACCACGTCCGTGGCCACCGGACCGCACCAAGTGCAAGTTTCGAAGCATAATCAAATCATCGCGTAGCGTGCTTTGAGGGAGTGTGGCGTCGATGACACAACGAATATCGCCAAGGCTTCGTGGCACTCCATCGCGTAGCACATGCAGGATTCGTCGTTGCCGCTCGGTCAGATCGTGACTGATGCGATGCGGGGGGATGTAAGCCGAGGGAATGAAACGAACGACGACCTCGCCGGCCCGTGCTTCAAATTGTGGTTCCGGATGTCCGGCCTCGACGCACAACGAAATGATCTTCTGCGTGCCTCGGCCCCACCGCTCGATCAGTCCTCGGCGAAAGAAGACTTCCGCCAACAGCGGATTGCGCGGCTTCGAGGTGTGGTCCCGTTTCAGATCGTCCACAGAGAGGCCAAAGGGAAGCGAGCCGGTGCTGGTGATCTCCAGGCGATCATCGAAAATGGCAATGTTGATCGCCCCACCAACGATCGAATAGTCACGATGGCAGATCGCGTTGACGACGGCCTCGCGCAGAGCCAAGGTCGGGAAGAGCGGCTCATCCAGTCGCGTCATCACACCCGGCTCGAAGCGTCCAGCCACAGGCAGATGGCGACGCAGGAAGACCATCGCTTCGTCCAAGAGGAAGAAGGCGTGGCCGTGGACCTGCCGCTGATCAATGAATTCATCCTTCTTCGTCCCGCGAAAACGCGCCATCCGCAGTCCACATTGCGGGTAGCCTGGCAACACATCTTTGGCGAACGCGACGACTGCGGCTTGAATCACTCCCTCTCGATTGGCCAAATGGAGTTTCCGGAGAACCTCTTCGGGGCTTTCCACGGCGGTGTCCAGACGACCGGCGTTGAGAGCTTCAACGACGGTTCGGCGAATTTCCTTGAGGTCCAGACTCTTCCAGGAAATACCGGCGGCCCGTTGGTTTTCCCATCGCTGTTGCGAATGGCCGCGTTCCAGCAGACGTCGCTCGTACTCTTCGCGAGGCATTCGCGTGGTCGTGCTGCCGACGCGGAGATACGGGCGTCCGTTGTAGGTGTACGGTGCCTGAGTCAGGACGCTGGTCTCCAACATCAGAACTTCATGCGTCGCCGAAACAGGAATTCGCCGTTGCGTGATCGGTGCGCGGGGATCGAGCTTGCCGAGTTCTGCGGCCACGTCACGCAACGTGGTATCTGAAATGGTCTGACCGACGATCTTGCCGACGGACGTGACGCCGAACAGCACTTGCCCGCCGTTGCCATTGAGAAAACCGCAAATCGTTTCCAGACCACCTTTCAGATCGCCGGTGGATTTCTTGAACTCCATCCGATCCGACTCGCCTTGAACCACGAGTTCTTGCAGATCATCGAGATTCATCCCTTGCTCCTTCTGGACTCACCACGTTGCGCGCTGTCGTCCCCGTCGTCCCCACTCACCACAGCCGCTTCACCGCATAGGCATCGAGTAACGGGTCAACGCTGACGATGGGGAGATCTTCGAGGAAGCATTGAGCGATCAAGAGCCGATCGAATGGATCTCGGTGATGTACTCCTTGAAGTCATCCAGCGGAGCGTCGAAGTCAGGAGCCATGAAGAAGTCGGGCTTGCGATAGCAACCAGCCTGGCAGGGCCAGGAGGTTCGTTCGGCCTTCTTGACCTGAGCCAGCGGCTGGCCTTGTGACGTGATCGTGAGTTCCTCGCCGGGTTGCAGTTGGGCGAGCAGCTTCGGCAAATGGGCCTGAGCTTCGTCGAGAGTGACAGTGGTCATCAGAGTGTCTCCGATTGAGGTTTCGATCGGCGCGGTGTACGCGACTTCTTGGGTGAGGGTGCGGTCGTTGGCTGAGTTCGCATTGTAGACGTCTCGGCCGCCGATGTCCGTAAGCGTTCCAGCAGCGTGCTGGCGGGTTCGTCGGTGGGGTCTTGGGGGACCGCTTGCCCTCGAAGGTTTGCTTGAGGATGTGCTCTGCTGTTAGTCACAGGGACCATCAAGGCAACAACCACACTGACCACATAAGAGTTCCGTTGACTCCCGAACCGCACCACAGCACGCACATCGCTTCGGCCTCATTCGGCCGGTCAGCGAACGAATTTCTTCACGCAATCCCTCGATCAATTCCCAGCATGAACCCGAATCGTGATAACTGCTGCCCATCGTCATTTCAGGATTCTCTATCAGCCACCGAGCATCATGGCGAACAGAAGCGTCAACCCGATGCCCGGTCGTTGTTGGTTCAGTGTCTTCTTTGCTCATCGAAAGTCCACCGTTTAATTGCGGGCAAAGGGGTGCGCCGAGCATCGCCAAATCCGCCCACCATTCTTGGTGACGGAGTCGCTCATGCGTCTTTGTCGGTCAGCAAGACAATAAACCCTTCCTGCCGGAAGTGGTGATCGTGAGTGAGAACCTCGGTGAGCTTGTGTTCGCGCATCGTTTCCATCGAGATGCAGTCGGTGAGGCTGTATTCCTTGTCGGGCCTCGCTGCGTAAAGTTGCAGGCCGCGGAGAAATGAGTCGCGAGTCTGCGGGACGATTCGCACATTCGGACTCTTCTGGATTTTGCGCACCAATTCGACGGCCTTGTCTCGCCAGTACGCTCCCTTGTCGCTGAAGTGCGCCAGAAACTCGTCGAGAACTTCGTCCGTGGTGACGATCACACCGATTTGATGTTTCACGCCGGCCCGCATTGCGGCCTGATGCCACTCATCTTTGGGATTGGCAAGAGCGGCCCAATAGAATGCGTCGGCGAAGACTGTCTTCATGGACGGCTCTCCGCGCGACCATAGATGTAGGCGTCGAGCCGTTCCGCGCCGTCATGCGGAAGCTTGGCGAGTTCGACTTCCGGCACATCCGCCAGTGCCTCGGCGAACTCTTCCCAAATGGGTTTCGCCTCCGCCACGAATGGCACTTCGCCACCTGGAAGAATCCGCGTCGTCTCCACGGTGAGGATCCGTTGGAGCGTTCCATCGACGGCGAACTGCCCTCGCCCGATGACCTGGAGTCGGAGTTCAGCGTGATTCTTCAATGCCGTTGTGATGGTTTCTTCGTCAGCGACGGGGAACGGCGCTTCGACTTCGCGACCGTCCACGAGTTGCAGTACCATTCGAGGCTTGCTGATTCGTGCCATCGTCACTTCGCCGATGACGTCCACCGCGTCCTCGTAGGTGTTTTCCACCCAGCGGCTCAAACAAAGCCGGACTCGCGAATCATGCCGCACCGAAGTCGGTCGCTGTGACATCCGCTGCTCAATCCATTCGTCCTCGCGCAGAGACTTGCCGTACTCCTGAAGCTGAGCTAGCAGGTGCTTCGGGAATGCTTCGGGCAGCGG
Organism: uncultured Planctomycetaceae bacterium; assembly: GCA_964430385.1. Classification (GTDB taxonomy): domain Bacteria; phylum Planctomycetota; class Planctomycetia; order Planctomycetales; family Planctomycetaceae; genus CAYSHJ01. The sequence goes on along the minus strand of CAYSHJ010000765.1, from coordinate 9,215 downwards.
ACGATCCAAGCCAGCGGCCTCAATCGTGTCCGCCACGAGCAGAACAGCTTCATCGAGTTCGTCATCAGGAAACAGGCTCTCGCGATCTGTGACGGAGAACTCACGCTCCAGCGGAATCGTTGCGCAATTGTTTTGGACTTCGAAGAACTTCAGATTCAGCGAGTCTTCAAAGTTCTTCGGCAGGTTTTTGCGATCGGTGTGATGGCGTCGCCACAATTCCTTCGCGACGTCCACCAGCAATGTCTTGTACCGAATCAAGTCCGGCAGCGTGTCGATGTCAACGCCGCCATCGTCAAAGCGAGCGCCGTGAAATGTGTGCGTGACAACAGGTCGTCGAGCAGTCGTCATGATTGGTCCCCTTTCCCACTGAGGGGCTTCGGCGTGGCGGTCGCCGGTTCTTGAATCTCGCCGCCGGTTCTGATTCTACGCGACCGTTTGGGGGAGTTGTCATCGACTTGGACAACTTTTCGTTCGCGGCTGATCCGTTCCAGCAGCGTGCTGGCGGGTTCGTCGGTGGGGTCTTGGGGGACCAGCTTTCCCTCGAAGGCTTGCTTGAGGATGCTCTGACGCAGCCGGGCCGCTCGACGCAGGCTGTGGTCGATCGCCACCTCCGCCGACTCGATTTGCGAGAGCTTTTCGGAGACCGTTGCGACGATCTCGGCTTGCTCATCAAGTGGCGGCAACGGAATCGGCAGCGGCTCGATGTCTTGATGGTTGATCTGCGGAATATTCGAGCCGTCGCTGAGGCGTTTGAGGTCAATTCCTTGAAACCACGCCCACACGTAGTCATGGACCGAAGTTGCCGGGATTAAGCCCATCGTGTTTAGGTCGTATCCTGATGGAAAGGCGAGCAGACGCTTCTTGTTCGTCGCGATGGCACCGCCTCGCTTCGGGAAGATGATCGTTCCAGCCGGATGCACATGAAGGCCGAGTCGGGCGACAGCTTCCATTGAAAGAAAATCAATCGCTTGCCGCATCCAAATCTGATTGCCATCTCGATTCATGTCGCCAACTTTGAACCACGGCACGTCCCCCGTCACATTCACTTGCTCGTTGATGCCAGTCGGAGTCTGGCCACTGCGAACGTCACAGACTTGGACGATGCTCGCCCAACACCAGCCAGCGGGGAGCGTGGGACGGTTGGTGGTGTCGGGGGGCGCGGGTTCGGCGTATTTGGCTTGCCAGTTGTTGGGGGGCTGTTTTTCGGCGGCGGCGAATTTGGCGAGTTGGTCGGCTGCCCACTGGCGGCGGCGTTCGGTGAGGATGCGTTCGAGCAGCTTCGAGGCCGGTTCGACCGTTCGTAGTTCCGCCTTTAGGCGGTCTTCTGCGTTGCGCTCCGCTGCCGAACTCGCTGCATTCCGCCTAAAGGCGGGACGACGAACTTGGGTCCGCCATTCGGCGGTCAGCGCGCCTTCGACGGCCGCCTTGAGGACGCTCGCGCGGTAACGCTTGAGGTTCGCCCGCGCCCGCGTGAGCGCCGCCACCCCCGCCTCCAGGTCCGAGAACAGTTCCTCAATCTTCGCCACAATCCGCCGCTGCTCGTCCAGCCGGGTGGCAACGAGTCGATCGGAGTTTGCGTCTCATTTGTTGCTTTGAGGCTCATGCCACCAACCTCGCCTTCATCTTTCTGTCATCCATGTTTCTGTCTTTCCTCCTCGCCTCTCTTCTTTGACAGAAAGCTGGATGACGGAAAAATGGTCTGTTCAAGCGACTCCTCTTTCCGTCATTCATTTTTCCGTCAGTTCGCCTCCTCAGGCCGCCAACCTCGCGTTCAGTTCTTCCAGGAGGGCCGCGAGCCGCTCGCCGAACAGTTCATACGCTCGGCCCAACCCGCCGATCTTGTGGAACGGGACTTCATCCAAGTCATCGCGTTCGATGGCGAGGCTGGTGGCGATGTGGTCCTTGATGGCGTCGATCCAGCGAAGCTGCTCCGGCGTGAACGTGGCTCCGGCCGCCGCTTGGTCGGCGAGCCACTGCTGATACCGCTCTTCCACCGTCAGGCCGATCGGGGCCAGCAGCGTGTTCGGGTCGAGGGCGTGACGCACGAGCGCGACCACGTCCACCAGTTGCTTGCCGCCGTGGCCTTGCGCCTTGTCCGGTTCGACCGTCTGGCAGGCTTGCCACAGCCGTTCGGGTTGCAGCGAGTGCGGCGGCTGCTGAATCGCCTTGGCCAGTTCTTTGACCTGGCTGTACCGCAAGCCGGCTCGATGCGGTCGAGCGGCTTCGTGGTCGTCTTCTCTTCTTCGCAGACTCCGACCGCATCGACGATCACGAAATGCGTTTTGCTCTTGGCGTCGGGCGTCACCATTTGCAGCGCATCGGAATTGATGATCCGGCAGCCGGTCCTTGAACGTGCGGATGACGAGCCGAATTTGATCCGTATTCACGACGTCGCGACCAATCTGGTTCGGCGCGTAGGTCAGGTCGTTGTCGAGTTCCTGGTACTTGATGACCTTCGTGCGCCGGTCGCGATGCGGCACGAACACGCCCGGCTGCTTGGTCAGCGTCGCTCCGCCCTGCGTGATCTGCGTCTCGATGCGGTACACGTCGTACCCCACGTTGACGCCGTCAGCCACGGCCTTCTCGTGCGTGCAGTCCTGCACGAGATTGCGATTGAAGAAGCCGATCGTCTGCGTCGTGGGGGTCGCGGTCAGGCCGATCAGGAAGGCGTCGAAGTATTCCAGCACCGGCCGCCACAAGTTGTAGATCGAGCGATGGCACTCATCGACGACGATGAAGTCGAACGTCTCAATCGGAATCGTCGGGCTGTAGACGACCGGCAACGGCTCCTTGATGAGCGACGAGTCGGTCTCGAACAGCGAACCTTCTTCGTTCTCTTCGAGGAATTGCTCTTCGCCCTGAAGCATCGCATACAGCCGCTGAATCGTGGTGATGCAGACCTTGCCGGCCGGGTCGATCGTGTTTGTCTTGAGTTGCTGGACCGTGTATTCCTCGGTGAACTTGTCGCCGTTGTACGGACTGCCGAACTGCTGAAACTCGTTGAGCGTCTGCTTGCCCAGGTTGTTGCGATCCACCAGAAACAGGATACGCCGCGCCTTGGCGAATTTGATGAGCCGGTAACACTCATTGACCGCCGTCAACGTTTTGCCGCTGCCGAGCTTCTTGTTCTGGAGTCATTGGCCACTCATTTCTAAACAATCGCACCTCTTGAGAAACTCCCCATGCAGCACACAATTCAACAGGAACTCAAAGGTGTCATCGCTTTTATTGCGATCATTTGGATGGTCTTCTTGCTTGAAGGCGTGGTGCCTTTCAATTTGATTTCTTTCGGCGTGACTCCCCGCACGTTGACCGGTCTGGTGGGCATTCCGGCCATGCCTTTTCTTCATGCCAATTGGCAACACATCACCAGCAACACGCTACCTCTGTTTTTCCTGCTCATTTTACTGGCGGGTTCTCAGACGAGATCGTGGGAAGTTGTCGCTGAAATCGTCTTGCTCGGTGGCCTGTTGCTTTGGTTGTGCGGACGGCATGCGACTCACATTGGGGCCAGCGGATTGGTCTTCGGGCTGATCGCCTTTTTGATTGTTTCAGGCTGGCTGGAACGCAGATTCGTGCCGCTCAGCATCTCGGTTGTCGTGACGTTTTTGTATGGCGGAAGTTTGCTATCGGGCGTCATGCCTCGCATTGGTACGCACATTTCTTGGGACGGTCACTTTTGTAGTGCCGTCGCCGGTGGCACCATCGCATATCTCTTGACCAAGAATTCAAAGTCGCAGACAGCCATAATCAACGACCTTGGGTAATATTTTGAGTCGGGCAAGCGATGGTGCGGAGATCGGGTGGAGACTTGCCAAAAAGTAGTGGGGCCAGGGATTGGCGACCGAAGCAGCCCGCACGGTTTTGAAACCCTCGGATTTCAGCGGCTCATCGCCGACAACTTCACGCAGCACCATCATTTCTTCATCGGCCGGTCGCGGCTGTGGAAGACACAGAAAGTCAATCCGCGCGCCATCCGCGTCCGAGTCGCGAAGCACTTCACGCGGCTGCTGTTCGCGCTGGTCGCCGGCCGACAGCTGCTGCGACACCCGTGTCTCGCCAGCCGCGAATCGATGCTGCGCAAACTGCTGAAGTTCCTGCGGTCCAGCGAAGCGGCGGGGTCGGGCGACCCGCACCGAGCGCGACTGCCCCCTCCAGCCAACGGTCGGATTTGCCCCAAAGTTTGGTTCCCCCGCACCACACGTTCTTTTGTCGTGCGGATTCGGCGCTACACACTCCAACGAATTGTTTGAATCGGACCAAGCGGATTAGTCCTTCGGTTCATCGGCTTGCGAGCTGCTCATGGCTCCGACCAGCCGCGCGACGAAGGCGGCCAGGTACAACTGACCGGTGAGAATCTCCGCGACAACCATCGACCGAGCCGCCGGACAGACCGGCACGATGTCTCCGTAGCCGACGGTCGTCAGAGTGATGAAGCTGAAATAGGACAGCTCGGCCATATGCTCGCCAATGTTGGTGACTCGTTCCACACCGAGCGGTTGTCCATTGACGGCAATTGCCGCCGGGTCGAAGAACACCAAGATGAGGTAGCCGAACGTGAAGACGTAACCGGTCAGCAGATAACCGCAGACGGCTCCGATCACGGTTTGCGAGGTGACTCGCGGGTGGGCGATGACCCGGACCAACACCACCACACTGAGGATGGCGAAATACGCGCCGGCCGCGGCATGAGACAGCAGGATCAGCACGGGATGCTGATCTCCGATCAGTTGAGCAGCCAGCCGCGACGGCAGGCAGATCGCGAGGCCACCAATAACGGCGGCGCGAAATAATGGATCGCGCCGTACCGCGAACAGCCCCATCAACTGAGCCACTGTTCCGATGAGAAACGCTAGCAACGGCAACGGCTTCACCACCAGCGGAACCAGCATCAGCGTCACGAACAACGCCACCAGCAGCGGCAGGAACGAGTCCTGGCCATAGCGCGTATGCGGTGTCTCGACAGGTGAAGTGGCCAAGCTCACAGTGGCAAAGACCTCGATGATCGAATCGCGTTGGCGCGAACTCAGACTGATTTTTGCGTCCCGCGTCGGATGTGAAGCACTTCCGCCACGTCACGTCACTTCAGCTCGACGGTCACTTTCTGGATTTTGCCGGTGAATTTGTTGTCTCTTTCCTTGTAGTCGTCGGTCACGTTCGTCTCGCCATCCATACCAACATCCGCACCTTCGTCCGCTGAGAAAGCGGCCAACTGCGTGCGATCAATCCGGCCTTCGGCGACTTTCTCACCGTTGACCAGGATCTTGCCGCTGCCCCCTTTTCCGGGGCCGCCACCATCGTAGGTGAATTCATAGTGGATGATCGCTTGGCCTGCGGGCAGCGCCTTGGCGGCGGTGACCTTGTAGGCGTTGAGGCCGAGGAAGTTGTACGTGTACGTCGGCTTGCCGTCCTTCAGATACAGGCTCCAACCGCCGAAGCGGCCCGCTTGGGCCAGGATGACGCCGTTGGCTCCACCCTCTGGAATCTGCACTTGGGCGGTGATGGTGTGCGACCGGTTCTTGGTGTTGATAAAGACGTTCTCCGACATCCCGATCATGCCTTCGTAAACTGTCAGTGACGTGCGACCGGCCATCAAATCAGGACGCCCGGCGAGAGCGGCGTTCACACGCTCAATACCCCGATCATCAATCGGCAACACCTGGTTGTTGACCGCTTCCTTCAAAAACAGCTCCTGCAACTCCTTGAGCTTCTCGGGGTTCTTTGCAGCCAGATCGTTGGCCGAACTGAAGTCTTCCTCGACGTGATACAACTCCCACTTGTCTTCGAGGAGTGGCCTCCGCGGCTTAAACTCCCAGGCCGCGCGGTGAACGGTGTGAGCGAGCCAGCCGTCGTGGTAGATGCCCCGGTTGCCGAAGATCTCGAAGTACTGTGTCCGATGTCGGTCCTTCGCTTTCGCATCCGCAAACGTATAGACCATGCTCACGCCTTGGATGGGCGTCTGCGGTGTCCCGTTCACCGACTTTGGTTCGGGTAGGCCGGCGGCTTCAAGGATCGTCGGCGCGATGTCGATGACATGATGCCACTGCGACCGCACTTCGCCTTTGGCCGTGATTCGCTGAGGCCAATGGATCACCATGCCGTTGCGAGTGCCGCCGTAACTGCCGGCGACCTGCTTCGTCCAAGCGAACGGCGTATCCCCCGCCACGGCCCAGCCCGCCGCGTAGTGACCGTAAGAATTCGGGCCGCCCAGGTCGTCAATGTGCTTGAGGATTTCTGAAACGGATTCTTGTACACCGTTGAAGTACGTCATCTCGTTGAGCAGGCCGTTCATGGTCCCTTCAGCACTCGCACCGTTGTCCCCCACGATGTAGAAGATGAGCGTGTTGTCCAATTGGCCCAAGTCGTCAATCGCCTGCACGAGCCGGCCGACTTCGAAGTCGGCGTATTCACCGAACCCGGCAAAGACTTCCATCTGGCGAGCAAACAGCCGCTTCTCGTCGGCGCTCAGCGAGTTCCAATCCTTGATTGCTTCGGGTTTGGTCGCGAGCTTCGCGTCCTGAGGCACAACGCCAAGTGTCTTCTGCCGAGCGAGCGTCTCCTCGCGAAGTTTGTCCCAGCCCTGATCGAATTTGCCTTTGTATTTGGCGATCCATTCTTTCGGGACATGGTGCGGCGCGTGCGTGGCACCCGGAGCGAAGTAGGTGAAGAATGGCTTGTCCGGCGTGAGCGCTTTCTGCGAACCAGTCCACTTGATCGCCTGGTTGGCCAGGTCCGTCATCAAATGGTATTTCGGATTGTGAGGCGGCTCAATCCTGGTCATGTCCTCGAAAAGCCCCGGCGACCATTGGTTCGCCTCGCCGCCAATGAAGCCATAGAACTTGTCGAAGCCGGAACGAGTCGGCCAGCGATCGGTCGGTCCGGAAGGGCTGACCTCCCAGGCGGCGGTTTCGTGCGACTTGCCGAACGCGGCGGTACTGTATCCGTTGAGCCGCAACATCTCGGCTAGCGGCGCCACGCTGTCGGGACGCTTTCCGGTTTGGCCGGGAAACGCGGTCGCGGTCTCGGTGATCGAGCCCATGTTGTTCATGTGATGGTTGCGACCGCTGAGCAGCGCCGCCCGTGTCGGCGAGCAGAGCGCAGTCGTGTGGAACTTGTTGTATTTCAGCCCGCCTTTGGCTAATCGCTCCAGCGTCGGCATGTGGATCGGCCCACCGAAGGCGCTGGACTGACCGAACCCCATGTCATCGATCAACACGATGAGCACATTCGGCGCGCCGGCCGGTACCTTGACCACGAACTGAGGTGGAGCTTTGGCATTGCGGACATCGAGTTCGGTGATCGGCGCCAGTTTCGGTTCCGGGATCGGCAGCACCGTGCGATCGAGTTTGTCCGGAGTGGACAACGTCTGGGCGTGTGCGATCGTCACCGCGAGACCGGCTGCCAACGCGAAGATGAAGATTGGGAGCAGGATATTGAATCGTCGCTTCATGATTGCGTTTTCCTGAAGTGATGAGACATAAGGTCGGATTTGCGGCATCACACTACCTGATGGCTGGATCGAAGGCACGCGACACACCATATCGCGAGTACCGAGTGCAGGCCGATGGCTGGCCAAGACGCAATTCCAGACATGCTCTCGAAGACGGCCGCGTAGGCGAGGAGTACTGGAACCGAAACATTGTAAGCTAACAACCCGGCAATCAATCCTGTTCGCGGACCGCTGCGGTCGCGGTCTCTCTCCAGCCAACAGTTCAGGCCGATCGAGAAAACTGCGGCACCTGCGAGTCGCCCCACCATGACCGATTCGCGCGTACCGAGCCCCGCACCAAGCAGTAGCTCGGCCGTCCGAGAGGGTGTGATCAGCAGCGCGACACCAGTTGCCAGCTCAATAACGGATGTCACGATCAGCAGCAACTTGGTGTTCATCGGAATTGTTCGAGCCGCCCCGGCCTTATTGTGTATTGGCGGGACCGGCAGCCTGACCGGGTTGGTCAAGACGAACTAAGATCCAATGGTCGGTCATCCCTTTCCTGTGGATCAGCACGGGGGCTTCATCCTGCGCCAAGTTACTCAAGCCCGCTTCAATGACCGAAATTTTGTTGTCCCCCACTGTCCAGGCCGCCCGCTGCGTTTTTGGATCGACCGCTCCTTGGATAGACTGAGTGTGCTCGGTCAGTTCGTCGGTGTAATTGCCCCGCAGAATCCCTTGCTTGTTGATCGCCAACTGAAGAATTAGTTGCGGGTGCTGTTGCTCGTTGCGCACCATTGCGAAGACGCCCAAAGGCAGCCACTCGTCGGTGTTCGCGGCTTCGGCGGCGGCACCTGATTGGGCCAGGACGGCGGCTTGCTGGCTGAACTCAGCGGCCGTTCCCAAATTCTGACCATCGGCGGTCACGTTGCCGTCTTCGCTCGTCACGTTGTTTCCGTAGTTGTACGCGACGGGCGTTGTGCTGGCACCGCAGTAACTGGAGACGGTCGCCCAAGTCGTCGGAGCCCAGGCGGCATCAGCCGTCAAACCGGACGGTGCCCACGCACCGGGGTGCGCACCGTACCACTGCTCGTTATAGAGATGGGGGTTGTTGTACGAGTTCCTGACGGCGGCCGATCCGACGGCGGCACCTGCGGCACCCGAGACCTGTGGCGAGTTGCGGTTAGCCACGGCTGCTCCCGCAGTGGCCCCTTCGGCGCCCGAGACCTGCGGTGAGTTCCGATTGGCCGCAGCGGCTCCGGCAGCGGCTCCCTTTGCGCCCGTGTTCTGCGGCGTGTTACGGTTCGCGGCGGCAGCTCCGGCAGCAGCGCCTTCGGCACCCGAAGCCTTCGGCGAGTTACGATTGCTCGCAGCGGCTGCGGCTCCCTTTGCACCCGAGTCCTGCGGCTTGTTGCGGTTCGCAGCGGCCGCTCCGGCAGCGGCTCCCTTTGCACCCGAGTCCTGTGGATTGTTGCGGTTCGCAGCGGCAGCGCCTTCGGCACCCGAGGGATTCGAGATCGGACTCTTGCGAGCGGCATTGTTGGCACCCGACGCGCCGCTGGACTTCGGCTCCGCGCCCGGATGACCTTCCGCCTGGTTGGCGCTCTTGCCTACGTTATGCGTGGGTTCGGACCAGTTTCCGCCCGGTGCCGAATTGCCATGTTGCTCGTACGAGGGCGTTTTTCCGGATTCGGATTTGGGCTTGTTTGGCTCGGATTTGGGTTTGTTTGGCTCCGATTTAGGTTTGTTTGGCTCTGGTTTGCGTTCGGCCGAATTCCCCTTCTTT
>CAYSHJ010000764.1:0-7722 GCA_964430385.1 uncultured Planctomycetaceae bacterium | reverse complement strand
GACTGTCCGATGGCTCCGTTGAGAACCAGTTCATTGCCACCGCCGCCGCTGGTTCCGCCAATCGACGCGTTGTTGGCCAGCGTGATGCTGCCGTTCCAGAAATTATTCGAAGCAATGTTCCGCAGCGCGCCGCCATTGCTGATTCCCGTGCCATTCAGCGTCAGCGCTTCCGCACCGACCGTGATCCCACCTTGAATTTGCAACGCCGCGCCGCTGGCAACCGTGACACCGCCGGCCGTCGTGCCCGTCGCGGTGGCGTTCTGAATGTTCATGACACCGACATTGATTGCCGTCGCGCCGGAGTAGTTGCCAGCGGCGCTAACGGTCAGTGTCCCCGCCCCATCCTTGGTGAGTGTTCCGCTGGCACCCGTGTTGATCCCCGTGGTACTCACCGTTGTTGTGCCGGCACCACCCACGGTCAGCGCCAATCCGGTTCCCGTGACTCCGCCGGTGACGGTCAACGTGCCAGCGTCGGAGTTGATACGTCCCCCAGTACCCGCCAACGTGATCGCGCCGGCCCAACTGTTTGTGCCGCTGATGTTCCGCAAGGCACCGCCGTTGGAGATTCCTGATCCATTCGCTGTCAACGCCTCAGCACCGACCGTGATCCCGCCTTCGATCTCCAACGCCGCTCCGCTCGCGACCGTTGTGCCAGCCGCCGCCGTGCCTAAAGCGCTCGCGTTTTGAATCCTAAGCACACCCCCATTGATCGCCGTTGCTCTGGTGTAGGTGTTCGCGCCTGCCAGGGTCCAGGTGCCGGCATCGTTCTTGGTCAACGTACTGTCGCCGATCGCAATTGCATCGTTGATGACTCCATTGCCTGCACCTTCCAGAACCAGGTTATCGCCATTGCCGCCGGTAATCGCACTCCCGGTCACTACATCCAGCGTCAGCGTTCCCGCATCCGATTGAATGGTTGTGGTTGCACCGTTAATCGTGATCGTGCCAGCCCAACTGTTCGTGCCGCTGATGTTTCGCAGCGCACCGTTGCTGCTGACCCCCGAACCGTCGATTGCAAGTGACTCGGCTCCGACCGCGATGCCACCTTGCAGTTCAAGCGCTGCGCCGCTCGAAACCGACGTGGTTCCAGCCGTGGTGCCCAAGGCGCTGGAATTTTGGATGTTGAGCACACCCGCACTGACCGACATGTTGCCCGCAAACGTGTTCGTGCCGGTCAGCGTCAGCGTGCCAGTGCCTGATTTGGTCAGATCCCCGGTGGTGCCCGTGATCACACCACTGATCTTCGTCGTCCCCGTGCTGTTGATGGTGAGTTTTCGATTGACGACGTCAATGCCGCTTTCGATGTTCAAAACACCGGCACTGTTCGTGAAGTTGCTATCGGCTGTCAATGTCAAGGTCGTCAGCGAAATGGTCGTGGCGGTGCCACTTGTTTGGTTGTGAGTCACCGCGTTGTTGGGCATTGTCAACGCATTTCCGGTGATCGTGAAGTCGCCGGCTGCGGAGGCATCGGTGATTTGGACGATGATATTTGCGAGTCCCGAAATGTCGTTGTTCGCAGTGAAGCTGGTGAATCCGCTTGTTGCCGTGTTGAAGACCAGAGTGTCGCCGCCGTTTGGCGCCGCGTTTTCCACCCAATTGCCGGCGGCGCTCCAGTTGGTGTCAACATCCCCTTGCCAAGTGTGTGTCGCCAGCAGCGCGCGGCTTTCCAAATTCTCGACCTTCTCGAACAGTCGTCCATTTCCCGAGCCGGAGGAGTGCAGGCCGATCAGTTCGCTGACGTGCAAGCGGGCCATGCGACTGTTGCTGACGCGGCTTCGCAAACGACGTTGAGAGCGGCAGCGATTCCACAGCGAGTTGATCCAGCTTTGGAGCAACATGATTGAGTCCTCGGATTCTTGATTTTTGATTTCAGATTTTTGGTTGGGGATTTCAGATTGCAGATGTCAGAAGTCAGATTGAAGAGTTCAAATTTCAGGGGTCAGGAGTCCGGAGTCAGGCAGAAGTTTGCGACGGCTTCTGAATCGTCATTCCAAATTCCAGCGAGCGGCGGTAGGCGTGCAGAACTTCGCCGAACACGTCATCCTGGCGCTGGCGGAAGCCCAAGTTGACTTCATTCGCACCAATCGAGCCGCCGGCCGTCTCAAAGACTTGGCCGCCATCCCGACGCTCGAAGCCACTCTGCAAATGCAGCGCGAACTCGGCGACGCATGATCGCTCAGAATGCGTTCGCGTCAGATGCGGGTTATTGTTCAGCCAGCGGGTGAGCAAGATGCTTGAGGGTTCCTAGAAATGCTTTTGAGTGGAGATTGCCGATCTCAAATCTCAGATTCTTAAATCGCCGATTCTCGATTGGCGTGGGGGACGCGACGGGATTCGAGTCATCCGCCTTGCGATGCGCGTGGGCTTCGTCGTGGCACGAAACACCGATAACACCGGAAATTAAGCCACTTGTCCCGGATGTCTCGACGTGATCTCAGGCTTCCCAAATTTTCAGAATGAATATATGTTCACTATTTTATCTATTTGCAGAAATCATGCAGTTCCTGACGATAGGCCAAGAAATCCCTCGTGAGAGGTCAACACTTCGCCTAGAAGGCATGGATTCTCTGCAACCGGGCTCATGCCCCCGATCGCCTCTGACTTGAGGAGTACGAAGCTCGCACAATCAGTGAAACTAAGTTACTTCAAAGTTCGGCGGTGCGACGGATGAATAATCACATTAAGTAAGATGAGATGAATAACTAGAAAAAATGACCCTTCAGGATTTTCGGATGTTTGAAATGAGCACAAAAGACGGGATAGAAGAGTTCTAGGAAACATGCCGATCTCTAAGCGAATAGGCCGAGCTTGGGTAAAATGTCGCCGAATTTGGTTGAATTCTGCCCGTTTCGTCGCTACAGACAGACCGACTCATGACCGTCGCCAAGCCTGCGTCTCGACGCAAAGTCGCCACAAGATCGGTGAATCGGCAGAGCTTGACTCTGCGCGACCTGCCGGCGTTGTTGGCGCATCAAGGCAGTTTCTTCGCCGTCCTGGATTCGCTCCGAAGCGGCCAGGCTGGCACGATTGACGGTGCTTGGGGCTCGTCCGCCGCGCTGGCCGTCGCGGCTTTGGCGGCGCAAACCGACAAGCCGTTGATCGTGGTGTTGCCGCGCATGCACGATGTCGATGAGTTTGCCGACGACGTGTTCAACTTCCTCGGCGACGTGCCGGCGATTTTCCCGGCGTGGGAGAATTGGCCACGCGAGGACTCCGTCACGGACCCCGTTTCGGGCGCACGGCTGCGAGTTTTGCGCGCGATGATCGGTGATACACCGCCGCGCGCGATTGTGACCAGCGGGCCGGCGCTGATGCAGCCAGTGCCGCGGCGTCGCGACATTGAGGCCGCCACACGAACGATCAGAGTCGGCGAAAACCTGGATGTCGACGAGTTGCTGCGGTGGCTGATCGAGCGCGGCTTTGAACGAGTCCCCGCGATCGAATTGCCCGGCGAGTTCTGCGTTCACGGCGGTATTGTCGACGTCTTTCCGCCGGATGCCGAAGACCCTCTGCGACTCGAATTCTTCGGCGACGAACTCGAATCGTTGCGACGGTTCGATGTCGAATCACAGCGTACGATCGAAACGCTGCCAGAGGTCAGCCTGACGGTGATGCCTCGGACCACACCTGCGCCCCCTTTTGAAGGGGGGGAAAAGTCCAGACGCGAAGGGGAGGACAAGACGCCAGGCGAAGAAGGGGAAAGAACACAACTTGAGGAGGGGGCAAGAACACAACCAACCTTGCTGACAGAGCACCTCACTTCCGAAAGTTGGATCGCGCTCATCGAACTGTCCGATCTGATTGACGAAGCGAAACATTTCCGTGAACGACTGAGTGACACCGCCGGACTGGCGACAATCGAGCACGTCCTCAGCCGGCTCACAGAATTTCCCAACGTCACGATCGCCCCGATCGCGGCGGACAGCTTCGAGACGAGTTGTCACTTGCCGATCGAATCGATCGAACGCTTCACCGGCCCGCGCCACGAAGTGCTGCAAGAACTCGCGTCGGTCGTCGGCCGCGACGAGCAAGTCTTGATCGCCTGCCACAACGAGGGCGAACGAGATCGGCTCGCGGAGTTGCTGGACGAAAGCGGGCTGACGCTGGCCAACTCCCTTCCCCGCCTGACACGTCCCTCAAAAGAGGGGGAAGATACGCCAGCGCCTGCGCGACTCGTCGACCGCGTTGTCCTGTGCGTCGGGCGCGTCGCTCATGGCTTTCGGCTCGTCGCGGAACGAATCATCGTTCTCAGCGATCACGAATTGTTCGGCCGCACGACGGTGCAGCGAGTGACACGGCGGCGACGGATCGAAAGCCGAGCGATCGACAGCTTCATCGAATTGAACGAAGGTGATCTTGTCGTGCATTTGTCGCACGGCATCGCTCGTTATCGCGGTATGAAGTTGATGGACAAAACGGGCCAGGTCGAAGAGCACCTGACGCTCGAATTCGCCGATCGCGTTCTCATTTACGTGCCGGTTTCGTTGATTCATCTCGTGCAGAAGTACGTCGGCGGAGCGAAGTCCACGCCGCTGCTGTCGACAGTCGGTGGCACGGCCTGGGCGAAACGCAAGCAGCGAGTCGCCGACGCGGTCGAAGACCTCGCCACCGATATGATTCAGCTTCAGGCCGCTCGCGAAACGAAGCCCGGCATCGCGTACCCGAGCGACACACACCTGATGCAAGAATTCGACGCGGCGTTTCCCTACGACGAAACACCCGACCAACTGAGTGCGATCGTCGATTGCAAGGCCGATCTCGAGCGGCCCCGTCCAATGGATCGGCTGATCTGCGGCGATGTCGGTTACGGCAAGACCGAAGTTGCCATGCGCGCCGCCTTCAAAGTCATCGACGCCGGCAAGCAAGTCGCCGTGCTGGTGCCGACGACCGTGTTGGCCGAGCAGCACTTTCGCACCTTTAGCGAACGCATGGCCGAGTACCCGATCACGGTCGAGCAAATCTCTCGCTTCAAGACCAAAGGGGAACAGAAAAAAATCCTGAACGGCGTCGCCCACGGCGCGGTTGATTTGCTCATCGGCACGCATCGACTGGTGCAGCCGGACGTCGAATTCAAAGACTTGGGCCTGCTGGTCATCGACGAAGAGCAACGCTTCGGCGTCGAGCACAAAGAAGTTCTCAAGCACTTGCGACTGGAGGTGGATGTACTCACGCTCAGCGCGACGCCGATCCCGCGCACGTTGCACATGTCGCTACTGGGCATTCGCGACATCTCGAACCTGACAACCGCTCCCGTCGATCGCATGGCCGTCACGACGCGCGTCTGCCGCTTCGATCCCGATCTCATTCGCCAAGCAATCGTGCGCGAGCTGAATCGCAACGGGCAGGTCTATTTCGTGCATAACCGGGTCTACAACATTCAGTCGATCGCCGACCAGTTGCAACACATCGTTCCGGAGGCTCGCATCGGCATCGGCCACGGCCAGATGCAGGGACATGAGTTGGAAGAGGTGATGCTCCGCTTCGTGCATCGCGAGATCGACGTGCTGGTCTGCACGACCATCATCGAAAGCGGCCTCGACATCCCGAACGCCAACACGATCTTCATTCATCAAGCGGACATCTACGGCCTGGCTGACATGCACCAACTGCGTGGCCGCGTCGGCCGATACAAGCACAAGGCGTACTGCTACCTGCTGTTGGAGGAGGGCAAGTCGCTGACGCCGCTGGCCACGAAGCGGCTGAAGGCGATCGAGGAATTCAGTGAACTCGGTGCCGGATTCAAGATCGCGATGCGCGACCTCGAAATTCGCGGAGCCGGCAATATCCTGGGCACCGAGCAAAGCGGCCACATCGAGGCGGTCGGCTACGAACTGTATTGCCAACTGCTGGAGAACGCCGTCCGCCGTGCGAAGAATTTACCTCTGAAAGAGCACATTCACGTGCAGGTCGATCTGCCCCTCTCGGCTTTCTTGCCACACGACTATATTCCGCCCGGCCGTCCGAAAGTCGAGGCGTATCGCAAGCTGTCGGCCGTCGGCTCGTTCGACGAACTGACCGATTGGCAAAGCGAACTCCGCGACCGTTTCGGCCCGATCCCGCCGCCGGCCGAACGGCTGATCGAGCTGCGTGAGCTGCAACTGCTGGCGGCGAGTTGGGGCATCGACCGCATCTCGCGCGAGGACGAATTCCTGGTCTTCGGCTATCACGACGTCGCTCGCATCCGACAATTGGCCGGTCGCCGCAAAGGCCGGCTGCGAATCGTGGACACCAAGACGGCGTATTGGCCGTTGGGTGAGGAGCCAGACCTCTCGATCGAGGCCGTATTTTTCCAGCTAAAAACGGTGTTGCAGCCAAATTGACCACACAGCATAATCCCGCCCCCTTCTCAGACTCCCGTCACCACAAAGACACGCGGGCAAATCAGTGTCTTTGTGAAATCCTCTTCGTAATCTCCCTGTCTTCGTCGTGAACAACGACCCGCAAGGATGCGGCACATGCGGTCTTGGCGAATTCTGTTGACGCTCCTGCTGGTGCTTTCCGGCTGCCAGGGAGGCGGTTTCGGCGCGAAGGTCGACAATCCCGTCGTTGGCCCACCACCGCCGCGCCGGACGGGAGCGAGCAACGGTGTCGCGCCGCGGCAGTACGCCGCGAATGACGTCTCGGACAACGAACCGGAGCGCAACGTCGACACAGACATTTCGCACGCCGAGTTCCGAAATGACGACGCGGGATCGCAGCCAGAACTCGACGGCAACCGCGTCGTCGCGACCGTCAACGGCGCGCCGATTTTCGAAGCCGAAATCCTCGAACGTTACGCCGAAGACCTCGCCAAGTTCCGTGCGGTCGCGCCACCGGAAAAATATCGGCAGCAGACCGAACAGTTGATTCAGCGAGATCTGCGGGGACACGTCGAACGCAAACTGATGTCCGAGGCGATGCATAAAACGCTGAAAAAAGATCAGGAGAAACAGTTCGATGGCTTCATGAAGCGCGCGTTCCAGGAGCAGTGCGAAAAGATGAAAACTGATTTCGGCGTCACCAGCACGGCCGAACTCGACCGCGAACTGCAAAAACACGGCACGTCGCTGGCGATGGTCGAGCATCAGTTCCGCAACAAGACACTCGCTCAACAGTACATGGCCAGCCGCGTCAAGAACAACACGAAGCTCAGCCGACAAGACCTGTTCGCCTACTACCAGCAGCACCTCAAGGATTACGAGGTCAAGTCTCGGGTGAAGTGGCAGCAGATCTTGATCTCGCGAGGAGATGAGGAACAAGCACAAGCCAAACTGAAGATCATGGTCGACGGTGTCAAAGCAGGCCGTGACTTTGGTGACCTGGCGGCCGAAGTCTCCGACGGCCCGACCGCCGACAACAAAGGAGCCTACGACTGGACCAACAAAGGCAGCCTCGCCGATCAGCGGATCGACAAGGCGCTCTTCAAGCTGCCGATCGGCGAGGTCAGTCAAATCTTTGAAAGCCCAACGAACTTTCAGATCGTCCGTGTCCTCGAACGTCAAAAGAGTGGTCACGTCCCGTTCGACGAGGTCCAGGACAAGATCCGTAATCAGCTCCAAGAGACGGATCAACAAGGCGAGGTCACCGCGGCGCTGGACGAGCTCTGGAGAACCGCGACCATCGATTCGCCGTACAAGATCCAAGGCTACCCGCTGCCAGACAGGAACTAGCTGGCTGAGGAGTGTTCGATCATGAATTATGCGCGCCGTGCGCTCAACTGCCGGCTGATTGAAATTGCAAAAT
>CAYSHJ010000763.1:0-3377 GCA_964430385.1 uncultured Planctomycetaceae bacterium | reverse complement strand
GAGGATCGCCTGCGCAGCAGGTTCGAGTGGGGTCTGATTGCAGATATCCAGCCGCCGGACCTCGAAACGCGTATTGCCATCCTGCGAAAAAAGGCCGCGAACGAAGGGATCTCTGTCCCGGACGGAGTCGCCGAGTTTATTGCTCAACGCGTGTCCACCAATATTCGTGAGCTCGAAGGTGCCTTAGTGCGGGTGGTGGCCTATGCTTCTTTGACTCGTTCGGACGTATCTGTTGACCTAGCAAGCGACGTACTCCGTGATCTCTTGCCGGCAGCACGCTCTCGGGTCGTAACTATCCAGGCCATCCAAATTACCGTCGCCGAGTTCTTTGGTTTGCGCGTTGAAGAAATGCGCGCGAAGCGCCGCACCAAAGGCATCGCGTTTCCCCGCCAAGTCGCGATGTACGTAGCCCGCGAACTTACGGACGCTTCTCTGCCTCGCATCGGTGAAGAGTTTGGAGGACGCGACCACACGACCGTCATGCACGCCTGCCAACGCGTACGCGAAGCCTTGAAACACGACCCACACCTTACCGCAACACTCAAGCGCCTTATGGAAGACCTGCAGCGTCACGGCGGATAACATGTGCCCAACCGTGGACTTGTACACATTCGTTGTGGTTTCGTGTTCTTTGCCCTCGCGGAGCCTTCCCGTTCTCCACAAAGCACACACAAGGGCTTACGGGCGCACACCGTGAATATACGTGGGTTCCAGCCGTTATGCACACGGTCCACAGCACCTACTACTACTACGATCTTGTAGTTAAATAAAGATATAGAGAAGAAGGCGTCGTAGTCGCAAAGGAGTTTGGGGGTATGGAGTTTAGTTGCACACATGAACACTTGAATCGCGCGGTTGCGCTTGTTGGACGAGCTGTCTCCACGCGAGCGACCATGCCCATTCTCTCTAACATTTTGTTGGAAACGCAGAAGGATACCGTGAAGCTCGCGGCGACCGATCTTGATCATGGCATTCAGACCGAAGTTCCGGCAAAGATCGGGAAGGGCGGCGCGATCACATTGCCGGCTCGGCTCTTAACAGAGATTGTCGCCAATCTGCCGGGCGCAGAGGTGCAGATTAAGACGAACGAAGGTTCCCATGAAGTCGAAATCGAGTGCGAACAGATTAGTTATAAGCTCGTGGGTCTTCCGGCTTCGGATTTTCCGCTGATGCCTGAGCCGGAGGGGGCGATGGTAACAAGTTTCGATGCCACTCTATTGCGGACCATGATTCGCCAGACGGCGTTTGCTGTTTCCACCGACGAAACACGGGTGTTTCTAACGGGGCTGTATGTGGTGGTCGACGGAAAGGAAGTGCGTGTCGTCGCTACGGATGGAGGTCGTCTTGCACTGCGGAGCGCCACGATGGCAAGAGCCTCCACGCAAAAAATCGGAGTGATCGTTCCCGCCAGAACGATGCATGAGCTAACGAGGGCCCTCAGTGGCGTTGAGGGTGAAGTAAACCTAGCGCTAACAGAGAACCAGATTCTCTTTGTATTACCCAGCGCAAAGATTACGAGCCGGTTGATTCCAGGACCGTTTCCTAACTACCAAGGCGTTATCCCGCAAGGACATAAGCAAAAAATTACCGTCGGCACCGACCGCTTACTCGCAGCAGTACGACGGGTGGCAATCACTGCTCGAGATTCCGCCAATGTCGTTCGGTTGCAGGCCAACGATAACGTCATGACACTGGCATCTAGTACCCCCGAGTATGGTCGATCCGAAGAAAAAATAGCGGTGACCACAGAGGGAGAGTCCGTCGCCACCGCGTTCAATGCTCGATATCTCTTGGACTGCCTAACGGTGGTCGATGCGTCTGAGATCACGCTGGAATTGACAGGGCCGTTGACGCCGGGCGTGTTGCGCCCCGCCGGCCAGAGCGAGTATATCTACGTACTCGCACCCGTGCGTGTCGCAGGCTGATCACGTTCGTCGATCGGGGCGCGCGGTGGCGGGAGGCCCGGCCCCACAAACCCGCCGGGTGACGATACACACGAACGCCATCACCCTCAGCGCGTTGCTCAAGTGGGCGGGGATCGTTGAAACAGGCGGACAAGCGAAGGACATGATTGCGGCCGGGCACCTGCGTGTCAACGGACTTATTGAGCAGCGACGAGGCCGGCAGCTTCGAGCCGGGGATCTCGTGCAGGGGCCAGAAGGACTTCGCCTCGTGATCATTCAGGCCCCTGATGCGGCGTCTCCGACGGATTTCTCTCCGCGCGTTTCGTAACTACACACACCTGGATCTCGATATCAGAGACGGGATCACCGCTCTGGTTGGGCTCAATGGCCAAGGGAAATCAAATCTCCTCGAAGCAGTTTACTTTGTTGCAACCGGTCGATCGCACCGCACCGCGAGCGACGGCGAGACCATTATGCACGGGGAGTCGGTGGCGCGGTTGCGCGCCCACGTGATGCGTCCGGGGCGCGACGAAGAGATCGATATGATCATTGGCCGCGAACAGGAACGGGTTGCCGTCCAGATACGCGTCAATGGGGCGGTGACACCCCGTGGTGGCGTGTTGGGAAGGCTCCCCGTGGTAGTTGCCAACGCGTGGGATCTCGATCTGGTACGCGGTTCGGGACAAAGCCGCCGGAGGCTTCTAGATGGTACCCTCGCGCAACTGAGTCCGGCATATTTCTTTTCCCTTCACCGGTATCACCAAGTGGTAACACAGCGCAACGCTGAACTGCGAAGCCGAGGGAGCACGGGTTCGACCGACGTTCATAGAGCAAGCTCCGGCAAGAGGGGTGTCGGTACACTGGAAGCGTGGGACGCGCAGCTCGTTGCGCTTGGGACGCGGATCACCGCGTACCGCGCTGCCCACGTTGGGCGATTGCGCGGGCCGGTAGGCGAGTGGTTCACTGCTTTTGGAGGGCAAGGGCGCTTGGAAATGACATACCGCGCCTCGTGGTCCGGTGACACTGACGAGGCACGAACAGAATCCGCAAAGGTGCAACTCGTTAGATACCGTGCCGATGAGTATCGACGGGGGGTGTCGCTTACAGGCCCCCACCGGGACGAAGTGGACTTTACCCTCGACGGCGCGTCACTGCGCGCGTTGGGCTCACAGGGACAGTGGCGCACGGCCATGCTCGCGGTGCGGATTGCCGAACGGCAGGTGATGACGGATGAATTGGGGGTGAGTCCGGTGCTGTTACTCGACGACGTGCTCGCCGAGCTCGACCCAGAACGGCAGCAGAGAGTGTTGGAGATCGATTCGGACACACAAGTGTTGGTCTCGACGACGGTACTCCCGCCTGTTCGCCGGCCCGTACATGTCTTGCGGGTGAACGATGGCACGGTCACGGAGGACGCATGGTCACGCCATTACGAGCCATCCTGAAGACGGTTACCAAGACCTGGAAGCTGGA
>CAYSHJ010000762.1:0-9708 GCA_964430385.1 uncultured Planctomycetaceae bacterium | reverse complement strand
GCGAACCGATTCGCGAAAGAAGTTCGAACGTCATCAATGATCTCTTTCTAAAACGAACTCAGCCAACGCTTCCAAGCGTCGGCCGCGGTCGCCCCAAGGAGCGATCGCTCGGCAGGCTTCGTCAATCAACTCGCGAGCCATCCTGCGACTGCGCTCCTCACCCAGTAGGCCGGGGTACGTCAGTTTCCGATGCGCCGCATCCTTACCAACCCCTTTGCCAAGTTTCTCCTGAGTTCCCGTGATGTCCAACAGGTCGTCGGCGATCTGAAACGCCAAGACAATGCAGGTGCCATAATGATCAAGAGTTCCCAACGCTGCAACGTCCGCTCCGGCGATTCGGCCTCCCAAGGTCAAAGCACTGCGGATTAAACGACCGGTCTTGCATCGATGAATTGACTCCAGTTGCGACAGTGGGAGTTGCGACAGTGGGAGTTGCGACAGGTCCGTTTGGCCGGCGGCGTCGTCACTAGCCCGCCGCGCCAGCGAGGGAGTGTTGTCTTGATCCCTCGCTGGCGCGTCGGGCTGGTAGGCCTGCTGCTCCGCTTCCAAGTCCGCGACTTGACCGCCGACCATGCCGACCGCTCCTGCCGCCGAGGCCAAGTCCGCGCAGCAGGACGCCGCGATCGAGGCCGGCTTGACGTCGCGAGCCATGATCTCGAACGCCAGCGTCAACAATCCATCACCTGCGAGAATCGCCAGCGCCTCGCCAAAGATTTTGTGATTCGTCGGCCGACCTCGGCGAAAGTCGTCGTCGTCCATCGCCGGCAAGTCGTCGTGAATCAGCGAGTATGTGTGGATCATCTCGACGGCACATGCGGCGGGCATCGCAGCTACGGCATCGCCACCGCACGCCTCGCAGGCCATTAACAGCAGCACCGGCCGTAACCGCTTGCCTCCCGCGAGCAAGCTATACGACATCGCCTCGCGCAGTCGTGGGGGACATTCGGACCCACGCGGCAAATAGTCCTTCAGAGCCGACTCGACACGACCTCGCAACGCGCTCCAGGACGCCTGTAGCGATTCCGCGGATTCGGACATAAGGTTTTTCCCCTCGTGGAACGGATTGCCAATCCGTCCCGCCGGCGAACTGACCAACGACTCGAACGTGCCTCGCGGCCACTCAGTCGTCCGGCCAGCCTTCCTTGTGTACGACACACGATACCAAACCGAGGTCCGAAAGATGAGAGGAACTTGGCCCGGCGCGGATGATTCCTGATCGCACGTTCGCCGAAGGGCCAGAGCTCAAGCGGCGTGAGCCGACCGCGAGCGGATGTCGGTTTCGAGCTGCGCGTTGATCAGGCAGCCGCGCGCGGCCGAGAAGTCGTCGTCGGTCACCAATCCAATATCGCGAATCGCCAGCGGAAAGCGTGCGACATCAAACGCGCGTTGCAACAGTTCGCCGAAGCCACGAATCCGCGCGACACCGCCGATCACCATGACGGACAATGGCTGTGGCACATCGAGCGTGCGCGGTTGCTTCGAGAACTCGACCACAGCCGAACGAATCAGGGCGTAGGCCAGATCCAAGTGAATGTCCGCCAAGAACCGCCCGGACTCATCGGTTGGCTTTTCCAGCGATCCGACAAACTCGTGCCGATGCGCCGCCGCCCGCTCGAGATCCAGATACGATACGCCGGTCGAGTTGCAAAGCGTGTAGCCAAACTGCTCGGCAATGAGTTCATCCAGCCAGTCACCGCCGCGCGGGCTGGAGCATACGGCCAGTTCGAGTCCGTGATGAGCGATCACGATCTCGCTGGTCGCCGCGCCGAATGACAGGCCGATGCCTGTAAACGAACGACCGACCAAATGTGCCAGCACCGTCGCCATGCCGGCGGACAGCACTTGTGGAATAAATCCTCGTAGCCGGATCAGCCGAGTAAAGAACTCCAGTTCGTTGCTAGTGGCCAACGAACGGGACACCTCGCCTCCCGGAAGAGTTAAACAGCAGATCTCTCCCGGCTGATCCGGCTCGCCCAACAAAGCTTCGACCAGTGCGGCCGTGCTTTGTCGGGACACGGGGTCGTTCGTCGGCAGGTGCCCCTGAGGTAACAGGCCCTGAGGACGAACGTGAAACAATGGTGAATACGCACACGCAAAATCGCCGACGAGCGTCAGTGCTCCCTCGCAGGTGGCGAACGGAACGTGACCGGCGTCGAGTAACGCTCGGTACTCCGGAGCATCGGGCACCACCGCGAAGACGGCTCGGCTCGCGCGGCCGATCAACTGCTCGCCCTGGCGACGCAGACAACGAATGCCAAAGGAGCCGACATCCAAACCGACGCTCATGTGCGCTCCTCTCGTTGCTGGACGGCGGATAATGCTCGGTCGAGCGGCCCGCTCTTCATCGATTGGACGGGAGCCGAACTAGTCGGTGCGGCGCGTGAAATGTTGTCGCGCGACTCTGCGGCCGTCGGACGGCTCAGCGGTGGCAACGTCGTTGCGGCGGAATGAACCGTGCGACGCTTCGTGGCACTTGCTTCGTTGACCGCCGCGCTGACCCGTTCGAACTGTGGACGCAGGTTGGATGTTGGAACGAAGTTCGGGACGTGCGGCGTCGGCGTGGCATGGCTGTTATCCACGCGGAGAATCTTCGGTGGCACCGGTCGTCCGTGGAATTGCAACGGTGACGCGAAGCGGATGGGTTCTTCGGTGACGGGAAGTTGGTTGTGAATAATCGCGTCGAGCAACTCTCGCCGCGCGGCCGGTGGTGGCGACCCAGTCGACGCGGGTGGAAGTTGCGTGGATCGAGCGTGCCTCGGTGAGGGTTGTGCTCTTGGCCCAACCAGAGATTCCGTCGCGGAGGTTGGCAAGGTCTGTTGTGTTCGCTGACGCAGCGCCAAACTGATTCCGATCAGCGCGGTCAGGCCGACGAAGGCCGTGACCAGCGGCGGCCAGATGGACAAACTGGACGCGGCTTTGTTCGCGTCGTCGGAAGACTCGTCAAGATCCAGTGGCGACAGCGCGGCGCGATCAGCTTCATCGAATCCATTGCCGGTTTCGGTCTTCGACAGGTTGATCGGCCGACGTTGATCGGCGGCATCGAGCAGAAATGGCTCCGCGGAACGAGCGTTGTCGGTGAGTAACTTCGCGTCGCGCATCTCGCGTGCAGAGGTGGCATCATGGCTGGATCTCTCCGCGGGTGGCGCGAGCACGATCTGACTTTCCTGCAAGACACGATCCGGTCCAAAGCCGCCCGATCGCAAGTCGCGCTGAGGCGCAAACGTTCGATTCGCCACAGTCTGGCCCGGTTCCGACGGTGCCAAGTCCTCCACCGGCGGTGGCGGAATGTCGATCGCGGATGGCGATGGAGTCTGTCCGTTGGGAGTCAGTTGGGTCGTCGAGCCTTGCCGCGCAGCGATCCCATTTTGTGAGTCTTGCCATTGAGTGACGTCAGGCGAGATCCGCACGGGCGGTGAATCGCTCGGCGCGGAAGTCGTTTCGCCAGGCTTGGCGCCGTCGAGCTTAATCGGCTCAGGCAACGGTAGCAGACGATCTGTCGCGACCGAATTGGGT
Organism: uncultured Planctomycetaceae bacterium; assembly: GCA_964430385.1. Classification (GTDB taxonomy): domain Bacteria; phylum Planctomycetota; class Planctomycetia; order Planctomycetales; family Planctomycetaceae; genus CAYSHJ01. The sequence goes on along the minus strand of CAYSHJ010000762.1, from coordinate 6,195 downwards.
GGGAAGATCAGCACCGCCTCGGACGGCAGCGGAGCATCCGTTTTCGGAGCGGCTTGAAAGCGATAGTTCACCGGCAGCACGACCCTGACCTGCGAAGCGAGCGCACTGTCTTGCCGCATCAGCGAGAGGATGGCCGCAACGCTGGCATGTTCCGAACGCAACTTCAGCACGACGGGTCGATCGACCAGATTCAGCAACCCGATTTGTACGGCTCCGGTCGCCGCCGTCTGCGTGGCTTGTCCGCGCGATGTCGTCTGGCCGGCGTTGCCTTGCGAAAAATCCGCCGAACTCGCGGCCTGAGTATCCGCGATGACGAGGTCGCCGGCAAAGAGCACAAAAACTTGCGACGGCGAATAGCTCATCGTCATCCCGGGGTGACCGTTGCGAATGATGCGCAATTGTCCCGACGCTCCTTGACTCAGTCCGCCGATACGCTCGATCAACGCACTCAGCGACGCCGAGCCGGCGGTGATTTCGTACACTCCCGGGCGAGCCATCTGACCCAACAAACCAACGTAGGGTGCCTTCGCCGAAGAGACAAACGGCCGCATCACTCTTGCGGTCTGTGGCAGAGATTGCGCGCTGAAGCTCGACGACGCATTTGCTCTGAAAGCTCCGTTCGCGGATTTCGGTGGACTAAAATATGGAGACCGCTGATCCCACGAACTGGCTGATCCAACATCGCCGTTGGGTCCGTACGGATTGTTCTGCGGCATGCCGATTACTGGACCGAAGTCAGCCGGCGAGCCATTGATGGTGTCGCTGGACTGATAGCCACCTGAAATCCAGGCATCGGCTCCATGAATTTGACGCGTGTCTAAATCGGTTGAGAGCGGCGGGATTTGGGAAAACACGGGTGCCGTCAAACCGCAAACGACACATCCCACTTGCAACAGGAGTGGTATCAGTTGTGATCGGCGATGGCTCGGCATCAACGGTCTCCAAGAATGCCCGACAATGGCGTCTGCGCACTCACGCTCATATTGATCGGAAGAATCCGAGAATTCGCATCAGATAATTTGAGAGTTCTTTGCCGATCAGGCCAGCTTTCCGGATCAGTCGAAGTCTCATGGTGCCTGCTGATCGGTATACCTTTTGCGAATTCCCCAGTTTGACACTTAGACCGTCTTAAAGACCGTCTTAATCGGTCCGGTTGCACTCGACATTCCGAATCGAATGCACGGTTTTCCAAATGCCTCACGCCGAGCACGTGCCGAGCCAATTGACCTTTCGTTCGTGACCTAAACTCCCCCAGGAGGGCACGACAGCAATTCCCAAATCCGTCATGCAGGCCCTTGTGGCCTGAGTGATTCCGCCTCGGTCATGAGTCACTCAGGCCACAAGGGCCTGGGCGACAAGCGTCATTTGCGTCTCCGCATTCCCGCGATCACAAAACATGATCCGTGCCGCTTCCTCACTGCTCGAACCCAAACGCCGGCTGGGCGACTTGCTGGTCGCGCGCGAGTATCTGACGGAGGAACAATTGCAGCTCGTGCTGGAAGACCAGCGCGACTCGCGAGGCACGAAGCTCTTGGGTGAGTTGTTGGTCGAGCGCGGTTGGTGCAACGAAGAACAAGTTCTGGAGTGCCTGGCGCTCGAACTGAACCTGCCGTACGTCAGGCTCGACAGTCGTTTATTCGACATCAAAACGTTCGACTCGCTGCCGCGTGAGTTCATCGACAAGCACACGGTCCTGCCGCTGTTCAAAGTCCGCGACACACTGACCGTGGCGCTCTCCGAACCGACCAACGTCTTCCTGGTCGAGCAGCTCAGAGAAGTCGCCAAGTGTGAGATTCAAGTCGTGATCGCAGCGGCCAAGGACATCCGCCGCATGGTGCAGACTTATCTGCCCAACGAGCAGGTGTTCGTGATCGACGACATCATCGACGACGCGCGCGAAGACTCGGTCAAGCTGATCGAGGAGTCGGTGGAAGACATCGCCGCTGTCGCCGAGGCGGCCGATCAAAGCCCGATCATCAAGCTGGTCAACTACATCATCTATCACGCCGTCAAGGACCGCGCCAGCGACATTCACATCGAACCTGCAGAGCGTCTGCTGCGCGTGCGTTACCGTGTGGATGGAGCCTTATTCCAAGCTCTCGAACTGCCAATGAACCTGGCGCCAGCGGTCTCGTCGCGCGTGAAGATCATGGCCAACCTCGACATCAGCGAACGTCGCTTGCCGCAAGACGGCCGCATTCATGTGCTGATGGAAAAACATCCCGTCGATCTCCGCGTCAGCACGCTGCCCGGTCAGTTCGGCGAGAAGGTTGTGATCCGCGTGCTCGACGGGCAGACGATCAATCTCTCGCTGCAACAGCTCGGCTTCAGCAGCGACATTCTGGAATTGCTCCGAGCACAGCTCGAACGCCCCAACGGCATCGCGCTCGTCACCGGCCCGACCGGCAGCGGCAAAAGCACGACGCTGTACGCGGCCCTGACCACCGTGAATTCGGTCGCGTCCAATGTCTGCACCGTCGAAGACCCCATCGAGTTTCAGTTGTCCGGCATCAATCAGTTTCAGGTCAACGACAAGATCGGACTGACGTTCGCCACGGTGCTCCGCAGTCTGCTGCGTCAAGACCCAGACACGGTTCTGGTCGGCGAAATCCGCGACGAAGAAACCGCGCGCGTGGCCATTCAAGCGGCGCTGACCGGACATCTCGTCTTCAGCACGCTGCACACCAACGAAGCCTGCGGCACCGTGAACCGCCTGCTCGATATGGGTATCGAAGGATATTTGCTGGCCGCGTCGCTCAACATGATCCTCGCACAGCGGCTGTGCCGGCGACTGTGCCCGAAGTGCAAGAGGATCTACGACCCGCCCAAGGACGTCCAACTGGCGATGGAAAAATACGGCTTGGAATGCGAGACATATTACCGTCCCGTCGGCTGCAAGAAGTGCCGTAATACGGGCTTCTCCGGACGTATCGCGATTCACGAACTGCTCGTGATCGACGACGCCCTACGCGAGGTCATCGCGAACAACCCGTCGCTGAATGCATTGCGAGCACAAGCACAAGCGTCGGGCATGATCACGCTGCGGTACGACGGACTCCGCAAAGTCAAAGAAGGCATCACGACCGTCGAGGAAGTTCTGCGCGCCAGCAACGAAGGTTGGGCACCGATGAAGCGCGAAACTCTGAGCGTGTGATGTTTCGGGAAGACTGGCATCCATGTGCGAAAGCACTCATCCGACATCCAATCCGCCCAAAGGCATCCGCCATGCGATTCACTTATCAAGCGAAAGATCTGAATGGGCAGCTTCGCTCGGGCGAGCTGAACTGCGACAGCTACAAGTCGGCCGCGACGCAATTGCGGCAGCAAGGCTTGTACGCCTTGTCGATCGATGTCGCCGCCAGCGCGTCCGCTCCGACGTCGTTCTCGATGTTTCAAAAAAAGGCCACTCGGCAAGACATCGTCGAGTTTGCCAGCCAACTGGCCGTGATGGTCGATGCCGGCGTGCCGTTGTCGAACGCGTTGGAAGGCCTGGCCACGCAGACGGACAACCCGTCCCTGCGGTCGATCCTGGAAAGTCTGCAACAAGGCGTGCAGGCCGGTGAGGACTTGTCAACGGCGCTGGCGAGGTATCCCAAGCACTTCGACAGAGCGTTCGTCAACTTGGTCAAAGCCAGCGAGGCCAGCGGTACGTTGGGTCCAATGCTCGATCGCATCGCCACGCAATACCGCAACGACGCCGAAACGCGGTCGAAAGTCAAAGGGGCTTTGATCTATCCGGCCTCGATGCTCACCATGTGCGTCGGCGTGGTGATCTTCTTGCTGATCTATGTGTTTCCCAAATTGATGCCGTTGTTCGCGGGTCGCGAGAAAGACATCCCCGGCGCCACGCAAGCTCTGTTGACACTGTCGCAGTCGCTCACAGCACATTGGCCGTGGTACATCGCCGGCGTGGTCGTGCTGACGGTCATGGGTTGGTACGTGCCGCGCCAGCGCGCGGGCCGAATTTTCATTGACTGGCTGAAGATTCACGTGCCGTTGTTCGGCACGCTGTCTCGCAAGGTCGCCTTGAGCCGCAGCCTGCGGACGTTGTCGACCACGTTGAATGCCGGCGTGCCGATGCTGGAAGCGCTGAACCTGAGTGCCGGCGTCGCGAACAACCACTTTTTCGAGAACTGCTGGCTCGACGTCGGCGAGAAGGTCACGACCGGCCGCCAGATCCATGAGGCTCTGCGATGCCACTCGTTGTTCCCGAAGATGCTCGTGCAAATGATCGCCTCGGGCGAGAAGAGCGGCCGGCTGGGCAAAGTGTTGGAAAAAGTCAGCGATTATTTGGACCGCGAAGTCACCAACGCCATGAAGACTGTGACCAGCTTGATGGAACCACTGATCATCACCGTGCTGGGCAGCGCGATCGGAGGCATTGCCATCGCCATGCTGCTGCCGATCTTCAAACTCAGCAGCCCGGTACGGTGAGTTCGTAGTTCCGCCTTCAGGCGGTGCTTGATCTCCGCCTAAAGGCGGAACTACGAACAGTGTGCCTTCCGCACGCGACTCGCTAATCTGCTCCACGATGAATCACGCTTCCAACGCCGCCGTATTCACTCGCGACGACAGCCGTGCGCACTGGCATGACCAAGCGTTGTGGTTCGTCCGCGTAAAACGCGACCGCATGGCGAACTCGTTGCCGGAATGGGAACTCCTGCGCGAGACCGCCGCGGCCATCAAAACGCACACGATCTCGCGGATCGCCGATTTGCTCGAACAATTCGAAGCCAACGCAACGAAGCTTGGCGCGGCGGTTCACTGGGCCAGCACGCCCGCCGATCACAACCAGATTGTGCTCGACATCCTGCAAACGCACGACGTCACACGCGTCGTGAAGAGTAAGTCGATGCTCACCGAGGAATGTCACCTGAACCCGTTCCTCGAACGGCACGGCATCGAAGTTGTCGATACCGACCTCGGCGAGTGGATCGTGCAGCTACGCGATGAGGCACCCAGCCACATCGTGCTGCCGGCGATTCACATCAAATGCGCAGAAGTCGGCGAACTGTTTCACGACAAAATCGGCACCGACGCCGGAGCCACCGATCCGAAATACCTCGTCGAGGCCGCTCGCGGCGTGTTGCGCGACCGGTTCATGAAAGCTCAAGCCGGCATCACGGGAGTCAATTTCGCGATTGCCGAGACCGGCGGTTTCGTCGTCTGCACGAATGAAGGGAACGCCGACCTCGGCGTGTCGCTGCCGCCGCTGCATATCGCCTGCATGGGCATCGAAAAGCTGATTCCGGGCGCCGCGGATTTGGGTGTCTTCCTGAGACTGCTCGCGCGCTCCGCGACCGGCCAGCCAATCACGACGTACAGCTCGCACTTCCACGGCCCGAAGCCGGGCGGCGAGTTGCACATCATCCTCGTCGACAACGGACGCAGCGACCTCTTGAGCAGCGACGAGTTCCGCCGCTCGCTCAACTGCATCCGCTGCGGAGCCTGCATGAACACCTGCCCGGTCTTTCGTCGCAGCGGCGGCCATAGTTATGAAACGACTGTCCCCGGCCCGATCGGATCGATCCTCGCCCCATCGCGCGACGCCACGATGTTCCACTCGCTGCCGTATGCGTGCAGCCTCTGCGGCAGTTGCACAGACGTGTGCCCTGTGAAGATCGATATCCACCATCAACTGCTCACGTGGCGGAAGGAGATCGCTCATCGCGGCCTTGTTCCGCTGAGTAAGCGAGTCGGCCTCGGCCTGACGAGCTTCGTGATGCAACACCCGCGGCTCTTCAACTTCGCCGGCAAACTGGCTCGCTGGATCGTGCCGAAGCTGCCACGCCTCCTCATTTACAACCGCTTCAATCCCTGGGGTAGACAGCGCGAATTGCCAGTGTTCCCGAGACAAAGTTTTCGCGAGCTGTACCGAAAGCAGAAAAATGACAAGGTGAAGGGGTGACAAGGTGACACGCTGCGTGCATAACAACATTTCGCCCAAAGGTTCGGATGTCGCGTGTTTGAAGCCGGAGGCTTCTCAGCGATTAGCCGGGGGTCGCGCAGCGCACCCCCGGTTTTCGTCGAGATTATTCTGGTTGCACCCTGGAAGGCAACGCCGTTAAGTATTTTGAAACGATAAAATCAGGGGTTTACATAAATTTGGAAACATGAAAAAAGCCAGACTCCGCGTTGAACCAAACTGAAAACGCTTCAGCTTGAAAGGAGTCTGGCTGTGAGGAAACAAGTCAA
>CAYSHJ010000761.1:0-2280 GCA_964430385.1 uncultured Planctomycetaceae bacterium | reverse complement strand
GCCGAAGTACGAGAGGATGTCATCCCGTTCGTTGCTGTAGGCGTAGACGACTCGGCCGCGCAAGAGGCTCGACGCGCTGTGTGGAAGGTAGCCCATCCGCCACTTTCGGCAGACATCGGGAGAGACAAACGGCCGCGAGCGAAAATAGGCCGCAGCCGCTGGCGACATCTCGGCCACGTCCACGACGAGCTGCTCGTGTAAAGTCACGAGCGACCGAGCACGTTCGTTCTCAGAGTCCTTCAGCGGAACGTTTCGACGAACCGGCTCAGAGGTCTGTGGTTCTGAAGCCGCAGGTGCCGAAGCTACGGGCGCGGGCGACGCGATGGCCGGCATTGGTTGGCCGGACATCACAGCATCCACCTTGCCCGCGATCTCTTGAAGGAGGCGAGCCGCTTCTTTGAATTCGTCACCGCGCAGCTTGCCGCTCACCGGCGGGCGATGATGTTTGAAGCCGTGAATCAGCGTCAGCAAGTTGCCGCGTGTGCCGGTGACGTGGCAGTAGATCGGGTTCTGTGGCTGATCGAGGTTGATCGTGAGCGCCCCGTAGGAATTTTCGCCTTTGCCGCGCTCCGCGAACACTGACGGTATGCGGACTTCACCCGAAGCGTCTGCCGGGAATGCGACGCCGAAGAACGCCGCCACTTGGTGCGGCGTGACCTGCGCGATCAACTCGTCAACGTTCACGTAACCATGTCTCGTGGGAGGCATCAAGTCGAAGGGGAAGCGAAACCAGGAGGGACAAGGTACGCTGATTCACACGACATGGCAAATTCTTCTCTCCGCTGTGTGATCACGCCTCGCGATCTGGAAGTGCTCGCGGCTTTGGATCACTGCCCGCTCACCGCGCAGCAACTGTTGAAACTGAGCCGCTCATTTGGCCTGCCCTTCACCACCGAACGCCGCGTGCGCGAGCGGCTGCAACAACTGGAACAGCAGCACTGGTTGACGTCGTGGCTGTACGCCACGGCCAGTCGCGGCGGCTCGCCGAGTTATTGGAAGCTGACCCGCGACGGCTACCGCGTGTTGCACGGCACCGACGCCGTCTTGCCGAAGCGGCGCTACTTCGAGGAAATCGCGATCGGCCATCACCACCACACAAAATGTCTCGCCGACTTTCTCGTGCAGACCTTCGTCGCCGCTCACCGTTTGGGTATCGAGGTGCGATACTTTGCTCGCGAGAATTCCGTCCGCATGGAAGCCGCCGGCTCCGTGCTCTATCCCGACTGCGCCTTCCAACTCTTCACGCCCAGCGGCCGAGCCTTCAATTTCGTCGTCGAACTCGACAATGGCACCGAACGCATCCGCTCGCCGCAAGACGTCGAATCCATCGAACGGAAAGTCCGAGGCTACGACCTACATCAGTCTTCAACGCCGTCGTTCGATCACGGCCGCTTCGTCGTGCTGTTCGTGACGACCCGTTCGTCGGATCGGCTGACCCACATCCTGCAAGCGGCGGCTCGCATCATGCGGAATCCACGACGAACGCTGTTCATGGGCGTGACGCTCGCGGCTTTCCTCAGTGACGACACGCCGCTGACCGCGCCACTCTTTCTGTCGCCGACCAGCCGTGAGCAAAGTCTGATTCCCGAAGACTCGGCGATCCGTCGAGCGTCAGTTCCGGGACAACTCGCAACTACTCCGCATCGTCCAGAGCCTCACGGCAGCCGGCTCACGAAAATGCTCGTGACTCCGACACCGCTTTCAATCGCCGCGTGACGTTGCCGCACAAACCGTGATACGCTCAAAGTCCTGTCGAATGACCAACGATCGGCTGTGTGGAGCCGGTGAAAGAACCGCTCCTTCCACTGGTCACCACACGTCCCCGGAGTTTGTTCACGAGATCACGTCCCCGGCGCTTGTGGTGAGCGTCCAGGACACTCCGGGTGCTTCGGGCCAAAATCCCGATCCGTCCGCCAGTGGAACCGTCACGCCCGCGACAGGTCGCGGCAGGCCCGCCCCGGCGAGGAATCACGGCACGACTCAATGGGGCGGGAAGAACTTCACTTTTCGAGCAAGTTTGTGACATGTCTTAGTTTGATGTTGTAGAGACAAAGTTGCAGTTCGAATCCAGTCGCCCATTTACGCGGCAACCAACTGATGTAGGTAGCGTCGCTCTGGCCCGACACTCGAAGGCGCGTCGGTGTGTCGGACCGACGCATTTATCGGTCGGTGACCTCGGTCCGTGAGGGTGCGTCAAGAACCTCTGCTCGCACGGCTTCTCGGTGTTTTGAATTCCGAGATGAGTTCTTGCGAACGAATTCGCGGAGAGCAACGAGCGAG
>CAYSHJ010000760.1:0-4461 GCA_964430385.1 uncultured Planctomycetaceae bacterium | reverse complement strand
GGCAACCCCGTGTAAACGCGGTTGCCGATACAGCCCAGGTTGGTCGCAGTGCGCCCGGATTGCATCACCGCCGGGATCGCCGCGCAGGTGGGGCGGCCGACCATCGATGAGTCGCTGGCGAGGCCTGCCGCCTGCGCCGCTTCGGCGAGCAACATCATCTGTCTCGCGTTTCCCGACACCATGACCACGTCGGGCTCGAACGCGGCATCCGTCAGCGGAGCATAGATTGCCACGCCGAACGTCTCCGCACGCCGCGGAATGCCGGGCACTTCCGCCATGTTGATGTACTCAAGCTGCACCATCGTTCCGACCAGCCCCTCCAACTCCTTCGCCGTTTCTGCGGGTAAGTCGATGCCATGCGTGTACGAGCCAATCGGACAGCCGTAATGGTCTGACGCGGCAGTGTAGAAGGCGCGACCCTCGGCGGCCAATTTCCAATAGGTGCAACCAGACAACGCGGCTGCTTCGATCCGCGGCAGGCCCTCCGGTGCCGCGTCCTGAAACTTGATCGCCACCGGCTGCGACCGCAACGCCAGTAACTCAATCAACTTTGCTGCCGTGCTCATTGCGAAACTCTCTTTGAAGAATCCGAGCCTGCATCACTATCAACTAAAACATATTCGTCGTGCTGTTGCTGAGAGGATCCAACTGACCCTCGGTGGGTTCCGCTCAGCAGAACCACGATTCGGTCAGCCTGGGAGCCTTCCGGCGATCCAGCGGCAGCGAGCGAACGACGATCGTGGGTTGTCGCTCGTGAGCCAAATCCAGCACGCGGTAAAACGTCGTGGCACTGTCATCGCCCGCGCGGGTGTCTTGTTCCACCAGGCGTGAGACCTCCTTCTGCAACACGTCCATACGCGGATCGGGATGGGTCCAGCGATAGCTAAATGCGGCTTCGTCCAGTGGCCCGCGATGCGGCAGAGTCTCCGGATGTTCGGCCAGCCATGAACCGGGCGGAATCAACAGCCGGATCGCGTACTGCACCGGGTCAACGTGATCGATCAGGCCGTTGAATTCGACGAAATCCAGCACTTCGCAGTAATCGTCCCGCGTCGTCCACGGCGTGAACACGACCCACGTGGGTCGGAGTGCGATGCCCGCGTCGCGCACGATGCTCAGCGCGGCGAGCACGTCTGCCCGAGTATGTTGCTTGTCGAAAATCCGCAGCACCTTGTCGCTGAGCGATTCCACGGCCGAGATGATGAACAAGCAACCGGCGGCGGCCAATTCGGGGAGATCCTCGCCGCGATGCAAGAGGTGTTCGACCTTGGCCGTGAAGTCGAAGGTCAGCGACGGAAACTCGGCGTGCATCGCTCGGACCACGCGCAGCGAATGCTTGGGACCGTTCAAAAAGTCCGGATCGCCAAACGTGATGTGAGTGGCTCCCGCGCGAACCTGGCGGCGAATGTCTTCCAACACGACCTCCGGCGGCACAATGAAAAACCGGCCTTCGTACACCGGCGGAATGGGGCAGTGCATGCACAAATGCAAACAACCACGGCTGGCTTCGACATAACCCGCCGTGCGGCGCTCGCCGTTGTGTTCCAACTGGGCATACTGATCCAGAGTCGGCAGCGCATCTCGTTCGGGAATCGCAAACGGCAAACGCTCGAGATACGGTCCGGCCGGTTGAAGACGCCGGATCACACCCGCGACTTGATCATTGCTCTCTGGTCCCAGCGACTCGACCAGCGCGACCAGCGGCCCTTCGTATTCCCCACCGATGCATGAGTCCGCACCGTGGGCCAGAAGGTGCTCGGAGTTCAACGCGGCATAGAGACCGTAGCAACAGATGTGGCAGTGCGGATTGATCTCGCGCAGCCGCTCGATGACTCGCACGCCCAGCCGCATCGCAGTATGCATGGGGACGGAAATCCCGACGAACCGCGCCCGCGCCGCAATTTCAGAGTCGAACTTCTCGATCGCAATATCGATCGCCACCGGCAAGTAACCCGCGCGCCGCAGAAATCCCAGCGGCATTGCGACACCGAGCGGTTGGTGCCCTAGCTCGTAACACGAGATTAACAGAGTGAAGCCCTCGCCGCGCAAGTCCATCATCAGTCCTCTGGAATCAGCCGTTCGTGGCTCCGCCATGAACCAACCCACCGAGCCGCGTCTTGATCAACTCCTCGACCCAATGAATCGGGTCACCAGATCACTACGAGCTTCACGACATCCGCCGGCGCCCGAATTTACGCATCGTTTTGGTCGCGGTTGAGACGTCGAAGGCTTCTGGGTTGTAGGGGCCGTGCCAGTCCAACATCTCTTCGTGCTGCTCGTGCCGTGGGTCGGTGATCGCCGCCACGAAGTCGGAGTAGCCGTTAAGGCCGCCGCAATCTTCGGGAGGGCAGGCGCGGGCACCGTCAACGCACATCGGATATCGAGTGCCCGGTGTGGTGCTCAGAATCTGCTCCAACTTCACGACGTGCTCCCAAGAGTCGCCGAAATCGTAAACGTACCGCAATTGCCAGCGACGGTTGGATGGTATCAGCTCACTGATCCGCACGCTTCCGGCGTCCTTGCTGTCGAGGTCATCGTCCCAGCCGAGGGGATCATCAACCGGTGGCCTGGAGGTGTAACGCACGCCCCGGACCTCGAACTCATACAAATGGCTGTCGTCCCAACCCATCGCGCCTTGAATGGCGAAGTGCAGCGCTTCCAGCGTGCAGTCCTCCACCTGGATGCGACGCCAAATCGGCGGTTCGGTGCCGCTCAATTCGACCCGCAACTGATAGGCCTGCCGAGTCACCGTCGAGCTGCGCGGCTGGCGAGAAGAGCGGGCGGAAGCAGCGCGGTCAGCGGCTGGCTCGAAGACCCATTGCCCGCTCAATCGTCGTGGAGTGCGTTGCTCAGGCGATTGTTGCGGAGTTGCGTTGGCCAAAACCTGCACCACATTGTGCAGCGTGAGCTTCCGATAATTTTGTGCTTCCAACAACGCCGCTCGTACCCGTTCCAGTACGCGGTCCAACTCGCGGCGCGTTAGCTCGACCCGGCGTTGATTCTTCTCAGCGAGCCTCAGCCGCGGCGAAAGATCGGGACACAGTTCGGCGATGACCTTCCGCTGAGCTTCGGAAAGCTGGCAGCGCTGCCGTTCCTCGACGTTGCCTGACGCCGCTCGGTCGTCGGCCGATAACGGCGGCGGTCCCGAGTGTGGCGCATCGTCGAGTGCCTCGCGCAGCGGCGAGTGTGGCAGACTGCCGGCCACGTCGGGCAGGCCGGTGAGAAAAATCGCGTCGTATTGGTGATGGTGATACGCCTGAAAGACGAACTCGCACCAGTTCACACCGTCGGTGCCGTACTTGAGCAAGTCCGGCAACCCTCGCCGCTTGTCCGCAGCATCGAGCAGCGACCGGTTGAGGAATGCCGTCCAATCCTCTTGCGACGAACCGATGAGCACATACGGAGTGGTCAAGACGATGTGGTAGCCAAATGACTCGGTGACCGGTGGGCACAGACGCACGTACCACAGCTCGCCGGTTCGGCCGTGATAGCCCGAGGTCGAATGGCACGCGAATTCATCGCCGCTCAAAAGCTCCCGCAATCGCACGTGCGGTCCCGCCATGCCCGCATGCTCGTAAACTCCCATTCGTGATGTGCTGAGCTTCTCGAGCGTTCCGATCATCACTTCGGGGCCGTTCATCGCACGCAACAAGTCCACCAGACAACTGCCGACCGACTCGTGATCCGCGCCAAATCGAACGTCGAAGAACGCCCACGTCGTGAAGAACGAGCGCGTCAGCGGGCTCATCGGCGGCCCGTCCGGCAGGTACTCGTCCTCGGCCTTCCCCACGATGGCCGCGTACTCAGCAAACTCCGGCAACCCAGAGACCGACTCCGCGAACGCAGACGCAAACTGCTGAGCAGCCACGTACAGAACGTGCTGCGGGTCATGCAATTCCTTCGCCAGTTCCTCCACCGTCGGCAAATCAAACGGCAACCCGTCCGTGAATCCTTTCGCCGCCCGCTTGGTCTTGCGCACCTCGCGGAGAAATGTCTTCGTCAGATTCTGAGCGATCCGTCCCATGCCATGCCTCCGTTCAGGCGATTTCGAAAAAGCCGTCCCCTCGCATCGCGGATAAGATAATGACTGGGCGAATGCCATCCAAGACTTCGTCGTTGTCGGAACGAGAGGCCCCCGGTTCAGTCAGCAGAAAACGCGGATTGTCGCGTGCGCGATCACGACCTTTTCAGTTCGGCGACGGGAGTGGTGATTCGCCGCTCAGACCTCGCCACCGGGGCGCGAGTTCCCATTCCGTCGCCAGCGATTCAGTCCCGGCAATAACTTGGCGCGAAACACAAGGGGGGTGGTGTGCCGGCTGATGTTGACGCGGCGTAGCCGTAGCGGGTCCGCTGCCCGCAGATCATTGATTCCACGACGGGTGACGAAGGCCAACGCCACGCCCGCCCGCCGCAGCGCCCCCACCACCGCGTCCGTTACGTGCCCTCCGGGATACGCGAAGA
>CAYSHJ010000759.1:0-3708 GCA_964430385.1 uncultured Planctomycetaceae bacterium | reverse complement strand
AGGCGGACCGTCCAACGTCGACACGTTCGACATGAAGCCCGACGCCCCGGCCGAGTATCGCGGCGACTTCAAGACGATCCCCTCAAACCTGTCCGGTCTGTCGATCTGTGAACATTTGCCGCAGATGGCGAAGGTCATGGACAAGGTCTGTCTGTTGCGATCGGTGACTCACACCGAAAGCGGCGACCATGTGGCGGCGGTCCACTACATGATGACCGGCTATCCGCAGCGGCCTGATCCCACCGGTCAGCCGGCGAACTCGCTGATTTATCCGTCGTATGGTTCGGTCGTCAGCCGCGAGCGTGGTTGGCAGAACGGTTTACCGCCGTACGTCGTGCTCACCGGGAAGGCGGCTCCGTACATGGGAGCCGGTTACATCGGTTCGGCGTTCAATCCGCTGACAGTCAAAGACGACGCCAACGATCCGAAGTTCGCCGTGCGAGACGTGTCGATCCCCGACGTCGTTGGCACGGAGCGAACGTCCCGACGACGCGCGATGCTGTCGGAATTGGATCAGTGGCAACGTCTGACCGACCGCAAGCTGGGAGCGCTGGTGGATCGTGATCGGTTTTATCAGCAGGCCTATGACCTCATCACGTCCTCTGCGGCCAAGCGAGCGTTTCAAGTGGACGAGGAGCCGGCTGCCGTCCGCGACCGCTATGGCCGGCATCGCTTTGGCCAAGCCGCGTTGGTCGCGCGACGGCTCATCGAAGCCGGCGTGCGATTCGTCTCCGTCGAAACGCATTGGTGGGACACGCACCAGAACAACTTCAAGGACTTGAAGGATTCGCGGCTGCCGAACCTCGATCAGTTTTGGTCGGCGTTGCTGGAAGATCTCGATCAACGCGGTTTGCTGGCAACGACGCTCGTCATTTGGATGGGCGAGTTCGGTCGCACTCCGAAGGTCAACGGCCAAGCGGGACGCGATCACTGGGCTCCGACGAATGCGATCTGCCTCAGCGGAGCCGGCATCAAGCACGGCACGATCGTCGGCCAGACCGACGCCCACTGCGCGTATCCGCTCGGCACGTCGCATTCAACGCACGACTTCGCGGCGACGATCTATCGCCTGCTCGGCATCGACAGCACGCAAGAATATTTCACCCCCGACGGCCGCCCGGTGCTCATCAACTATCACGGCAAGCCGATTCATGAGGTGATGAGCTGAGAAACTCAGCCGACAGAAAGATGAGGGACAGAAAGATATGGCAGAAACCAGTAGGGGAGACGCTGCGCTTCGTGACAATTCATAGTCCCGCTTCCCGTCTTTCAAATTGAGAGCTACTGCTTGTCATCTTTCTGTCCCTCATTTTTCTGTCTGCCTTGTCTTCTGTCTTCGTGAATACGGTACGAATGATGCCCATTCAAGTTGATGCTGATCGTCGCCGTCCGTCTCAAACGGAGTTTGCGGCGCTGGCCTATGATCTGATGGAATGCGCGTTTGCGGTTCACAACGAGATTGGTCGATTCTTTGACGAGAAAATTTACAAGCGAGTTGTCGCGCAGCGGTTTGGCGGTGTTGAACTGGAAGTTCCGGTCATTGTGAGTTTCGACGGCTTTGAGAAGCGGTATTCGCTGGACATGTTGGTTCGAGGCACGGCGATCTTTGAATGGAAGTCTGCAGACGCTTTGGCTGACGAGCATCGGGCGCAGTTGCTGAATTATCTGCTGTTGTCCGAGATGCCGCACGCAAAGCTGGTGAACGTGAGGCCGGAGTTGGTCGAACATGAGTTCGTCAACACAACACTGCTTCATGCGGATCGGAGTGTCTCCCAAATCGACGACCGCAACTTTCAGCCGTTGGCGGACCGTGACCAAGTCTGGAAGGATTGGTTGTCATCCGCACTACGAGACTGGGGAACTCGGCTCGACGTGCATCTGTACGAACAGGCGATTGCGCACGTTTTTGGTGGCGAAGAGCAAGTTCTGCGAGACATCGACATCGTCGTCGCAGGTGTGAAGGTCGGCGAGCAGAAAGCTCGGCTAGCGGGGCCAGGCGTCGCTTTCAAGGTGACGACACTACACGACAACTTGCAGCCATTCGAGGACCACGCCCGTCGCTTTTTGGCTCATACCCAGTTGCGAGCCGTGCAGTGGGTCAACGTCGGTCGTCGAGACATCTTATTCAAGACGTTGCGACAGGAAGATTGAGGACAGAAAATGAAGCCATTTTTCATTCCACGTTCTAAGTCCCATCTTTCTGTCCCTCATTTTTCTGTCGGCCGTCTTCTCTTGCTTCAACTTGTATTGTGCGCATTGTCATCGACCGCGACGGCTCAGTTGCTCGTGTATCCCGTGCCGCATCTCGATTCGGTGTTTCCGGCCGGCGGGTCGCGCGGTGAGTCGGTTGTTGTCGAGATGCTGGGGCGGGACGGAGTCACTGGCGGGAACGCAGTGATTGTGGATGGGCCGCCGGGAGTCACCGTCGAAAAGGTCGAGGCTGTCACCAACGGCAAGGTGAAGGCGACCTTGAAGATCGCGAGCGACGCGCCGCTCGGCCGCCGAATGCTGCGAGTCGTCAGCCCTCGCGCGGGCATGACCAACTTTCGATACTTCTTTGTCGGCGGATTGCCGGAGGTCGTCGAGACGGAGCCGAACAACTCGGCCGAGACCGCTCAGCAGATCACGATGCCGGTGGTCATCAACGGTCGCGTTTCGCCCACGCTTGACATTGACACGTTTCGGTTTCCGGCGAAGGCCGGGCAGTCGATCGTCGCGGCGATCATGGCTTACGGCATGGACAGTATCTTGGACATTCAAAAGGGCTACCTCGACGCGAGCCTCGAACTGCAAGATTCCACCGGCAAGGTGCTCGCAGCGGCAGACGACACGCTGGGACTCGACCCAATGCTGACGCTGAAGATTCCAGCCGATGGAACATACACGTTGGTTGTGAAGACATTGCAGTTTCAAGGGTCGGATCATTCGGTGTATCGGCTGACGATTGGCGACATGCCGTATCCGACGTCGGTTTTTCCGGCCGGCGGGCGTCGCGGCGAAACGGTTGCCGTCGATCTGGATGGAGCCAACTTCGCCTCCGGCACTCGGTCGTCGGTGACAGTCAGTCGTGACGGGACGATCTTGCCGCAATTCGCCGCGTTTGAAAGTCTCACCGCAGTCTCTGCTGATCTGCCGTTCCTGCGCGGCGAGCATCCCGAAGTCCTCGAAGCTGAACCGAATAACGCGCGGACTCAAGCGACGCCGCTCGCACTGCCGGTCATCGCGAACGGTCGTTTCACCGCTCCGAACGACGAGGACTGGTATCGCCTGACGTTGAAGAAGGACGACGGAGTGCGGTTTGAGGTCGCGTCACAACGATTCTTCAACACGACGGTCGATTCGCATTTGGAGATTTACGACGCGACCGGAAAAAAGCTGGCGGAGAACGATGACGGGGCGGCGTTCGGTGCGTACGTGCAGTGTGCTCACGACTTTGTCTCGAATGACAGTTGGCTGACGTTCCGAGCCGCCGCCGACGGCGAGTATTTTTTGCGAGTCCGTGATCTCAACGGGTCCGCCAGTTCGCGAGCAGTCTATCGGCTGACTTGCGAGCCGTTGCAGCCGGACTTCCTGATCTATCAAGGGCCCGACGCCGTGCCGATTTGGGGACCAGGCACGAGCGCCGCGTTTGTCGTCGAAGTCCTCAACTGGGGTTCTCCGACGAACGACATCTCCGTCCGCATTGAAGGTTTGCCGGAAGGCTGGAAG
>CAYSHJ010000758.1:0-2170 GCA_964430385.1 uncultured Planctomycetaceae bacterium | reverse complement strand
GCCGCTTCTTGGAAATGATCTGACCGGGATACGCCGGGCGTTCCTGCTCGCTCTTCTTAGCAGCGGCTTGTTCGAGTTTCTTCACCAAACCGGGAAACTTGATCGCGGGACGACGCGCCCCACCTTTGCCTTGGCCACTTTTCATAATCGACTCCCTTAAACCCAGGTAAACATCGGTTGAGTTGGCCCCGTTGAGAATCACAACGCTTCGGGCGGGGAACACTATCACCCCACCCCCTCGAAGAACACGCCACAACGCAATCCTGGCGAGGAATTGATTCCCCTGTCCAGGATAAGTCGAATGGCAACGCCTTAATGTACCGCTCAGGGGTCAGGCACTTCGGAAATTCGGAATTGGCAGGAAGTCGCTGGACTAGAGCGGAAACTTTCGATCGGCCAATTCCGAAGTGCTTGACCCCGGTGGGATAGTCTAATTCTGCCAATCGTCTAATTCGACTGTATGAGTTTGTCTTGGCCCCCTACCAGCTTGCCTGGCTGGAGCCGAAGATTGACAAGCTAAGACACCGCCCCCTTTCCTCGCTTCCCCTTTCTTCCTCCGCTTGCCGCCCAAGGCGGCAAGCGGAGGAAGAAAGGGAAAGATGGGGTCGTTTGCTTGCTAGCTCACGAGTCTTGTTCACCAACCAGACAAGCTGGCTGTGGTCAATTCATACAGTCGAACTAACACGGCTACGGCGAAACTCGATACCACTCATCAAGGAGTCGCGTGACGAGATGTCTCAAACGCGGCTCTGCCGCGGCGGCGGCGGCGATCACGTCTTCGCTCAAGGTCACATTGGATTGATGAGGGCGATAAACGTTTGTGACGAGCGAGAACGCGATCGTCGGCACGTGCAACTCCGCCGCGGTGAGCACTTCTGGGACGGTTGACATGCCGACGACGTCGCCGAGCACGCGGAGCCAACTGGCTTCGGCTGGCGTTTCATAGTTGGGGCCAAGCATCGCGATGTACGTGCCGCGACGGAGTTCGATCTGCTCGGAAGAGGCGATTTCTTCGGCGAAGGCGATGAGACGCGGATCGTAGAATGATGCGCGACCGCGTCGCCCTCCTGGCTCCCCCCTTCGAACAGGGGGAAGCGGACCTGAGCACCATAAAAGATTCACGTGATCGTCGATCAGTAGAATGTCGCCGGAACGGAGCGACGGGTTCAAGCCGCCGCTGGCGTTGGAGACGATCAGCAGGCGAATCCCCAGGGCGGCCATGACTCGCACGGGGAACGTGATCTGTTGCCAGGAGTAGCCTTCGTAGGCGTGAAAACGGCCGTCCATCGCCACGATCGGGACGTTGCCCAATCGTCCGCACACGAGCCGGCCGCGATGCCCGTGCGCGGTCGAGTGGGCGAAGTGCGGCAGATCCTGATAGCTCCAAGATGCTTCGATCGCGATGTGATCCGCCAGCGAACCGAGTCCGGTGCCGAGCACGATTCCCGCGATCGGTGGCGCGGGCCATCCGGCTTGAATGACGGCGACGGCATCCGTGACGGCGGCCGTCATTTCTTCAGCGGATGAATTCATCGTGGCAGATCCCGTTCATCGCAGCCCGTCGCGGCGACGCCACTGTTCTTCCAGGCAGGCCAATTGTTGGTCGAGCCAGCGCAGCTCATCGGCCGAGAGCGATTCACCACCGAAGCGGACTCGGTAGAACTGCGCGACCACGGCCGATGGCACCTCGGCCAGTTCGGCGGAGTTCAGCCGACCGCGCCACTGCGGCTGGGTGTGGACGACGAACTCGTGTGCCGTCTGAGCGGGGAGCGGTTCGAGTCCCGACAATCTCAGCACGCGCAGGAAACGTTCGTAGAACTCGACACGCAGTCGCGGTTCGTCGATCTCGCCGCGCAGTCGTCGCAACAGCGAAGTCCACCACCGCAACAGTCGACTGCGCCAATCGCTGTCCTGCCGTGTTCCCGTACCATTGGGCAGAATCCACGCCAGCAACTTGTCAACCGCGTTGAGCAACCAGCGTGACTTTCCGTGACGTGTGCTTACGGACGCCAGCACCCTCCAGCGGACGATCAATGTGAGCAGCGTGATCAACAACAACGCTCCCAGCCAGCGGGCGCCGCGTAGGCTTTGGAAATCACCCTGCAGAACGCGGCGAGTATTCTCCGCCACGTCGTTTGCGATCGTGCTCCCCCATTCTTTGAGCGGCACG
>CAYSHJ010000757.1:0-2377 GCA_964430385.1 uncultured Planctomycetaceae bacterium | reverse complement strand
CCCTTTCTTCAGGCCAAACCGCGAGCAGCGACTGGAGTTGAGCGAATGAGAACACGGGTTCGCGTTCGGCTCTAAAGCCGATCCTTCGAAAGGAAGACGGCTCCGATCGAGTCGACGCTCCCCTTGGGGCTCAAGATGCCGCGAATGAGCGCTAACGCAACGCCACGCTCGTACTTGAGACCCCTTTCCTCTGCTTCGTACGCCGTGCCAGTCAATCTCGATAGGCGCAACTGCAACTGTTGTGACCGTCGTTGCCACGTCAGGTTCGCGGCCTCGCCGGCCCTTCGCGTGGCCGCCCTAAGGCCTGAGCTAGAGAGCACGTGGCTTAGCCCGGCCGCTGCCGCATCGATCGGCAGACGCCCCCAAATGTCCAGTTCCGGCAACCCGCGAGTTCGGACAAGATCCCATCGCCCAGTCCGCAAGTTGACGTCCCGACCGCCTAGTCCATTTTTTCCCTTGTCGTAACTGGACGCTAACCAGCGCTCTACAACCTCTCCTTCAACCGTCCGCATCTGTGTGTCCAGCCAGATAGTATGAATGCTTGGCTCGAACACCGCCTCCGCCTTCCTTCTCAAAGCACGCGTGCTGTCGCCCTCGTTAGACACCGTCTCTCTGACTGCTGCTACTGCTGGCCCGATGTCAGTTTCAACGAAAACACGTACACAAAAGAAGACATCTACACCCGTCGGTGAGGCCGCGACATACTCCGGCGCCTCACGCCAAAATGCGTACACGCGGCCGCGGTCGTCGTTCTGCGTGAAGGCCGCAAGTCCATCCACAAAAGCGTCGCCACAGCGAAACAAACGCACATGATGCTTGCGCCCCTCAGCAGAAAGCGCGGTCCCTCTTCGAAACGTGTACGGATGTGTCGCCGGCTGACTCGCTCTGAACTCTTCCCACTCGTGATCCATCGCATCAGTGAACTGCGCGACCAATTCGGTCGCGGATACGAGTGTTGATCGCTGCGCATCATTCGCAAATCGATATCTGATGACTTCATCGCCACGTGGAAGAGGTCTTTCCAATGGGGCGCGAAGCGTGTTGAATATTAAGCAGTCCCGAAGCCACGGATCAGTTGCCTTCCTCAATTCCTGCCATTCGCCATCGAATTCAATGAGACCCTCCCAACTGCCACTGTCCTCGCTCGACAGTGAATCGAGCGTATCCTGTGCAGCGATTTTTTGTCGCTCCTTCTCCATCAGCCCATCCGGACCTGAAAGCCGCTCGATGCAGTCATCAATTGCCGACACCCCGGCTCCCACGACAGCGTCCAGCAGGCGCGACATTTCGTCGTCGACGACAAATTGAAGACTAGCAATTGAAGAAGAAAAGACGCCAAAGCCGTTGGCAAGACACCGATACCATTCCGTTTCAAGACAATCGTCATCACAGATGACGATGGCGGACTCCACGGCGTCTCCTGCTCCAAATCGATCGACCCGGCCAATTCGTTGCTCGATTCTGTTTGGCGCCAACGGCAGGTCAAAGTGAACGATCGTCTTTGACCCTCCCTGAAGATTTAGCCCTTCTTCCGCGGCACGATCGCAAATCAAGACTTTGCAAGCCCCCGATACCGCGAAGCTTCGCCAGTTTCCAACTCCGTGGCGTTCGACAAAAGAAGGCATTCGTGTTCTGAGATAGCGATAAACCGCGTCAGCCACCGGCTTGCTTGAACAGAAGACGACGGCTGTGGTCGCGCGTTTCAGTTGTCCGCGCAGGCGCTGATAAAGTGCCTCGACACGAGCTTTGTTGTCGTTGCTTTCGGTTGCACTGGCAACTAGGGCTAGCAGCACAGGTGAGATTTGACTACGGACAGACACCGGCAGTCGTTCAGCCCACTCCAGGACAGGCCCCGGACCCTCCGCCTGACACCTGATCAGGTCTTGTGCAGCCTGCATAGCAATACCTGCACCGACGTTTCGACCTACAGACAGGCCCAACAAGGCTCGCCGGCATTCGTCCACTGCACTCGCCAGCGCTTCGCGCGAGATGTCACGGTAGGACCACACTAGCGGCTGTTTTCGCTTTGGGGTTATGAACGGCAACTGGCTTCGTCGGTTACGGAGAATTCTACGGTCTAGGCGATATGTATCAGCAATGTGAGTTCGAAGCTTCGAGAGGTTTGTTATCAGATCAGAGTCCTCCGGCTCTGGGTATTTCGCCAGAATCTTCTGAGTTGCAGAGACGAGTCCTGTCAGAATCCTATCGTCAGCGAAGCGACTGATAGCATCATTCAGATACGGCTCCAGAATCAGCGCATTCTCCGGAACTAGTGCCGCGACCGTCTCGGCGATCTGTTGACGACCGGCAATGCGTTTTCGGAATGGCTCTAGGTCATCGAGAGAGTATGTAACCGAATCAAGCAAGTGAAGCATGC
>CAYSHJ010000756.1:0-11064 GCA_964430385.1 uncultured Planctomycetaceae bacterium | reverse complement strand
GAGAACGTCCCTTGTTGGTTGGGCCGATCCACACCGTAAGCCGTCAGCGTGTCGCGCGCCTCGTGTGACAAGTCGATCAGTTCGGGGGCGGCCGTCTGCATCCGAAACGCCAGCTCGTAGGCCGCGATCCGGGCGATGACTTCGGGATCGTGATTCTCTTCCTGTCGCAGTTGATTCAGCTTGCGAATCGCATCGAGCTGACTGCGATGAGCCGTCGCGGTGATGTCATCGGGCGTCTGCAGATTCAAAATTGGCTCACCCTGATTGCGGAACATCACGCCCTGATAGACCGACGGCAGGAATCCGCTGCCCCAGGCCATCTGCCGCGCGACCGGACCACGATGATTCATCAGCACGACATAGCCGGGCAGATTCTGCGACTCGCTTCCCAAGCCGTACGACAGCCACGCGCCAAAACTCGGCCGGCCAGGGATATCTTTTCCCGTACACATCTCCAACTCGCCCGGCGCGTGGTCGAACGCCTCGTGATGCAGCGAGCGGATCAAGCACAACTCATCCGCGCACGAGCCAATGTGCGGCAACAACTCCGACAACTCCATACCGCACTCGCCATAGCGGCGGAACCGGAAGCGGCTGCCCATCAGAAACGATTCGGTCGGCTTCACGAACGAGAAGCGGACACCTTTGAGGAACGACTCCGGAATCCGCTGTCCATCCAGCCGCATGAGTTCCGGCTTCGGATCGAACAGTTCGATCTGACTCGTCCCTCCCGCGAGAAAGAGGAAAATGCACGCCTTCGCGCTTTCGGCGAAATGCGGTATTCGCGGACACCGCGGATCAGCCGACGACAACGCTGGTTCGCGGCTTGCCTCAGCAGCCAGCAGCCCGTCGCGTTTGAGCAGCGAAGCCAGTGCGATGGCTCCCGCGCCGCTGGCGGACGTGGTCAGGAATCGGCGTCGTGTCTGCTGAATGTGCTGGGCGAGATAATCCATCGGCTGGTTCCGCGAGCGTTTCGGCTGGCCGCGACGAGCCACGCAATTCAATTCCCCGCGCGGCGTTGATCGAGGATCGTTTGCAACTCGGCGATCGCTTCAAGGTCTTTGGCTCGTCCCGCCGCACGCTTGAGTTGAATCAACCGCTCCAGCGTGACACAACGGCATTTGAGACCGAGCGCCTCGACTTCCACGGTGGACGCCAAAAGCTGCTGATAGGTGCCACCACCAGCGACCTCACCCAGAAAGTCGAGATATCCCAGATCGGTCGTGAGCGTAAAATTCAATCCCGCTTGAATCGTGGGTTCGTCCCAATGGAACGGCAGTCCGGGAGGAGCACCGCGCAGATAAGGTTGATGAGCCTTCAACGCCTCAGCCAGCCGGCGAATGTTCTCCGGCGTGCGCGAGTAAACCACGTCAACGTCTGACGTGGACCTCTCAGACCCGTGCAAGGCCGCCGCCCAACCACCGATCACGATGAACTCCACGCCGTGCGCGTTGAGCAATCGGACGGCGTCTTCCAGCATCGAAGCCATTGGCGGTTTCTCCTGATGTTAGCTGCGGCTCTGCGAATCTACCGACCGAGCCGCAGCACCGCGCCAGACCTCGCGCGACTTCAGGAATGATTGATGCTTCAGCAACCGTTGCTCGACGGTCAGCTTCAAGTTCTCGCGCAGGCTCGCCAGGTCGATGCCCTTCTTATAAACCTCGATCACCGGGTCGATGAAATCCGGCGGCGGGTAATCCAGGCTGTAAGGCAGCGGTGCATCGGACGGGCGATTCGGTTCGGACATGGTCGGTCTCAACGGCGAAAAGATTTCTCGGGGCCGCGAGCATCTTACATCGAACGCAGACAAAGAATGAACCTACAGTTCTGCAAGAATGTTGCCGGAATCGGTGAAGCCCCGAGATTTGCTGCTGCCGAATGGATCATGACGGGCGTCTCCCGGGCCATTGTGCCTGGGGTCTGGTGATGCACGAGTTCAACTCCACAGTTTGTGGACCGGGACGGTGATGGCAACCTCGACCTGCTTTCGGGTTGTGGCGATGGCGGCGCGATCATCTCCGAAAATACGGGTACTCGCGCAAAACCGGAGTGGGCCGCGTTCCAGCAGTTGATTCCGCCATCCAATCCGAAGGAGGGCCTGGATGGCGAACTGGCGGAATTCCAGACATCCACACGGACAGGATTCGTCTGGCTGTATCTGCGAAAGCCAACCGCAGACAGAGTGAGGTCTGCCAGCCCGCTGGCCCAATAACTTTTTCGGAATTTCCCACGACGATCAAACCACAGCCCTGACTCGGTTCAGGGCTGTTTTTTTTTTCCCAACTCCGAAAATCACAGTTAGGTGGAAAGCGAATCACTCTCGCGTGATGAACTCTTCGAGATTCAGCAACGTCCGCGCGACACCCGTCCACACTGTCGGCTCTTTGTGTTCGTGTCGTTCCTGCTCCATCACCAGTTCGCGCATCACGGTCAATTCCGCGTCACTCGCGGCACGGCCGAGACAGAGCGGGAAGGCCTGACGCAATCGCTGTTCGCGATCGCCGCTGATTTGTATCAGCCGCTGTCCGAGTGCTTGCGTGCATTCGACAAACGCCGGGTCGTTGAGCAGCGTGAGTGCCTGGATCGGCGTGTTGGACCGGTCGCGGCGCGGGCATGGCTGATTGCCGTCCGGGACATCGAAGGCCGCCAGCATCGGGTACTGAAACGTCCGTTGGACGTTGATGTACAAGCCGCGGCGATGACGATCTCCGCGTGGTTCCATGAACCGTTCGTTCTTCAATTCGCCAAGTACCGCCAGTCCCTTGGGCAGCGGGGGCTGAATCGACGGTCCGCCGATTTCGCGCTGCAGCAGACCGCTCACAGCGAGCGCCGCATCGCGGACAATTTCGCCTTCCAACGGTTGGCGGTTTTGGCGAGCCCACAACGTATTGGCCGAGTCGCGTTCCAACAACTCCGGCCGGTACGTCGAAGCCTGGCGGTAGGTGGCCGACATCACGATGGTGCGGATCAGCGCCTTGCGACTCCACTTCAATTCGATGAACTCGGCTGCGAGCCAATCAAGCAATCCTTGATGCGTCGGTCGCTGGCCGTTCTTGCCGAAGTTCTCTGGCGTGGTGACGAGTCCTGTGCCCAACAAATGCTGCCAGAAATGATTGACCTGCACGCGAGCCGTTAGCGGATTCCCCGGATCGACAATCCAGCGGGCCAGATCGAGCCGATCGGGAGACTCGCCGCGCGTTTTGAGCGGGGGCAGAAACGCTGGCGTCTGCGGCTGTACCTCGGCTCCCGGCGTCAAGAAGTTGCCGCGAAGATGCACTTGCGTCGTCCGTCGCGCGGGCCGGAAAATGCTGGCTTCAACCCCCGGCACATTCACGTCCGCATCATCCGCATTGTTGAAGAACGCATAGAAGCTGTAGTACTCGCGGTGCGCGATCGGATCGTACTTATGCGAATGGCACTGACAGCAGTTGAGCGTCAGTCCCAGCCAAACGCTGCCGGTTGTGTCGGTGCGGTCCTTCACCGCTTTCGTGCGGAACTCCTCTTTGTCCGCACCGCCCGCGCCGTTGTGCAGCGTGTTGCGATGAAAGCCGGTCGCAACCAGTTGATCCGTCTTGGCCTCCGGGAGCAGGTCGCCCGCGAGTTGTTCGACGGTGAACTGGTCGAACGGCTGATCGCGATTGAGAGACTCGATCACCCAGTCGCGAAACCGCCAGGCACGCGGTCGTGGATTATCGTTCTCATAACCATCGCTGTCGGCATAGCGCGCCAAGTCCAGCCAATGCCGTCCCCAGCGTTCCCCGAAATGCCGCGACGCGAGCAGACGATCGACCAGTTCCGAGTAAGCTTCGGGCCGACTGTCTTCGATAAGTTTCCGCACCTCTTCCGGCGTCGGAGGCAATCCGGTGAGATCGAACGACAATCGTCGCAACAACGTGAACCGATCCGCTTCGGGGGCCGGAGCGATGGCTTCGTGCTCGAGCCGCGCCAGTACAAACTGGTCGATGGGATTGCGGATCCATGCCGTGTTGCGAACTTTTGGAGCGGTCGGCTTGCGCAACGGCTGGAACGACCAGTGCTCGGCGTCGGTCTCTTTCCCGGCGAGAGCATCGGGCCAGACGGCACCCTGATCGATCCACGCGATGAGCAGGGTCACCTGCTGCTCGGTGAGCGGCTCACCCTCGGGCGGCATGACGTCATCATCGCCGTCGCCGGTCACGCGCGCGATCAATCGGCTCTTCGCGCTCGAACCAGGAACAATCGTGTCGCCCGAATCGCCCCCCTGCAGCGCCGTGCGCCGCAAATCGAGCCGCAAGCCTCCTTCACGATGTTCTGCCCCGTGACAGCGCTGACACCGCTTCGCAAACAGGGGCTGGATATCGCGAGCAAAATCGACACCGACAGCGATCCTTTTGGCTGGTGATACCGGTGCCGATGCAGTTTTCGTTGATGTCGTCGAGGTCGCCTGCTTTCGGGTCTGTTCCAACGCAGTTGAGACTTGCAGCTTGCCCGCACGCAACTCGGTCACTCGCTGCAAATCGGCTGACGTGTGACGGAATGCACCCTCGGGAACCAAGACTCGCGGCGAATCCTTCCAACTCCAGAACAGCCGTACGTGCGCCGTCCCGCCACTCTGAAAAAACTCGACGATGAGCGGGAGCACTTGCCCGGACGTCCCGGTGAGTTTGCCATCGCGCTTGCTATCGGCCTTCCAGCCGTCGATGACCAGTCTGTCGCCGACATGCAATCGGACTCCGTCATCCGCTTCGGCAGCGAACGTTACTTCACCGTTGACGGGAAATTCGAGCAGCCCGATCCACAGCCGCGAATAGTCGAAAGTCTTCTTGCCATGATCGTGATTGACTTGCCGATCAACACCGCTCAGGGCCGGTCGCGTGAAGTTCGACGAGTAGAATTCAATCCACGCCAAACCCGGCTGTGGAACGGCGCCTGCATCATCAGCGCGGACGGGACGCGAGCCGAAGCATTCGGCCATCAACAGAACTAGCCCGAGACATGCCCAAGGGATCCGCGGCCAGCGTGTCCAGCAGACGTTCATCCCGGCCCCGCCCCAAAAAAGATACAGAGCTACAAATGACTGACTGCGACCGTCGGCTAATCATATAGGTTCTGCCAACTGCCCGCGCCACATCTCCAACCGAGCCGGCAATTGGTCCGGTCGAGCGACCCCCGTTGTCGCCAACTGCGGGACGGTGATCGAGGCCACTAAGTTGCCGATCAACGCCGCTTCAGGAAGTGCCGCTCCTGACGTCAACGAGATCACGGCACCCGCGGTCACACTGTCGCCGGCGCCGGTTGGGTCAATCGGCCCTTGGATGCGAACTCCGGGCACATGTGTTATTGCCGGATCGCTGACCAACATCCCGCGCTCACCGAGAGTCACACAGACCGGCGCGTGCGTCGTCGCCTTCAACCTCGGGATCGCCGCTCGCAGGTGGTCGAGGTCCATCCGTTCGTGCGGCAGAGGATTCGCGTACTGCACGGCCTCAAATTGATTCGCCTTGATGATGACATGTCGAAAATCGTGAATGTGCTTGCGGCTGTCGGCCCAAAACAGAACTCGCGGATGCCGCTGGGCACGCTCCGACAGAGCGGCTCGCATGGCCGTCGTGATCACTCCGCAGTCGTCCTCGACGATTTGGTCCACGATGATCACCGCATCGACCTGCGGCAGTAGTCGGTCGAGCGTCTTGAGGACGTCGTCGATCAACGCGGCCGGCGTCGGCTGGCGGTTCTTCGTGTCGTACCGCTCGTGTTCGCCCGCGAGGCTCGGATCAGACACGTTGCGTGGCTTGAGGTAGGTTGGTGTCATGATCGAGCCACACGTCACAAGTCCGTCGGTCGAGCAGTTGATTCGTCGCAGACAACT
Organism: uncultured Planctomycetaceae bacterium; assembly: GCA_964430385.1. Taxonomy (GTDB): domain Bacteria; phylum Planctomycetota; class Planctomycetia; order Planctomycetales; family Planctomycetaceae; genus CAYSHJ01. The sequence goes on along the minus strand of CAYSHJ010000756.1, from coordinate 5,216 downwards.
CCGCAGGTCGAACGCCTCGCCGTCGTCACCAACGATCCCGACCGCATGCAACGTCCCGCAACCGAGCGCGGCGAGATTGTTGACGACCGTCCCGGCGGCTCCCGCGAAACGTCGAATGGCCACGACTTGATGGGCGTTCAAGCCGGTCTCGAACGACGGCTCATCCAACGCCGGTTCGCATTCGAGGTACTTGTCGAGAAAGAAGTCCCCAATCACGGCGATGCGGCGTGTCGGAAACTTTGCGATCAATTCGGCAAGCCGTTCGGGAGACACGATAATTATCAAACCCTCGTGGCAATTATCAAACCCTGGTGGCAGACTGCGCCAGCATGGGACTGCGGACTTCCGCTTTAGTAGCACTCAATCACGTGCTCGCCGCCGTGAGCCGGATTGCCGATCAGTTTACGCTGGTTCGGATCGACGACGAAATCCAGAGCCTCCAAGGGAAGCTGACCGATCAACGCGGGGACCGAATTCGGAACTTCGACGACATCCATCGTGCAACTTCGTCCTTGGATCGTCAGCGTCACCGGACCGTAGATTCCGGCCATCCGAGTTCCGGCACTGGTCGTCACTCGCTTCTCGCCGGCTTTTACCAGACCAAGTTCTTTGATGACCTTCTTCGGCAGCGATAGAAAGGTCGCTCCCGTATCGACGAGCGCATCGGAAAGAGTCACTCGACGAACCTCGCTGGCGTTCAAGCGTCCTTGTTCTGCATCCCAGGCGTCCCGAACGTTTTCAATCGTCACCTCTGTGGTCACGCGGCCCATTTCGTCCTTTCCTCTTGACGTCTTGCGTCGTTTGGTCGTTGCGGGCATGGCGTTCTCCTTTCAGTCTGGCGCGCGATTCAGCGCGGATCGCGGTCCGGTCCAGAATTGTATCGCAATTCACAAGGGCTGTTCGGCTCCGGACACAAGGCGGATGACCGCATCGTACAGCGCCGGCACCGTCTCTTTGTGATCGCCTTGAACATAGAAGCTCTCGCCGCCGTCGGCGACCGTGCGGACCAGGATCGTCTTGAATGGGCGGAAATAGTAGCGCGGGTCGGTCTTGGGGGCTTCGTGGTTTAAGTCATCGCCCAAACTCGGCAGGTCAAAGACGGCGGTGGTGAAGTGGCAAATCTTTTCGCCGTGCTGATGCGCGACGTTGCGAGCCATCGCCAAAGCCTTGAGGTACACCTCCGGTCCCATCACGGCCGTGCCGATGTTGAGGAACACGCCGCCTTCAAGGTGCGTCACCGACTGCGTGAAGATCAGAAAGTCGATGAGCGATGCTCCACCAGCCGCCGCACCGTCGAAGTTTGGATGCTCGTGAACGATGTCTTGACCGATGGCGACATGCACCGTAACGGGAACTCGCAACCGATATCCCGCCGCGAAGACGCTCGTCTCGCGGAAAGCGAATTGTTCGTCGTCGATCATTCGGCCAACCGCCTCGCCAAAACCGAGGCCGTCACGATAGCCGGACTTCACGGCCTCGTTGAGTCTTCCGGTCTCGTGCCACAAGCCGAACTGCCCCGCGCTCACGTATTTCGCGACGCTCTCGCACGTCTGCCCGATCATCGCCAGCTCGAAGTCATGAATCGCTCCCGCGCCGTTGAAGCCGAGATGCGTGATGAGACCTCGCCGCATGAGGTCAATCAGCAGCGGAGCATTCCCCGCCCGCAACACATGTGCGCCGCAGAGCAAGATCACCGCTCGGCCGTTCCTGTTCGCGGCCACGATCCGTTCGGCCAGCACAGGAATTGCCGGATGCTCGAACGCAACGCTCGAGCCGGTGGATGGATTGAAGATCACTTCACGCCGCAAATCGTGGACTCGCTCGCGCAGTGGCAAAATCTTCAATTGGCTGCGATCGAATTGGGGGAACGGCATGAATGTCTCCGAGGACGGCGCCAATACCTTGACGATCACGCGGCCATAGCTGACTCTGTCTGGCTGTGTTCGCTCGCCGCTGGTGCCCACAGACGCGAGAAGAATTTGTATCCACCGAGCCTGCCCTTCAAGAAGGGAGATTGAATCAAAGGGGTCAGGAGTCGTTGATTTGTGACGAGGGGCGTTTAAAACTGCGATCATGCCACGAGTACCCCGAACAGATGAAGCGGGCGGGTTGTATCACGCCCTGAATCGAGGGAACGCCCGTGCCCGGGTTTTTCGCAAGCAAGCGGACTACGAAGCCTTTGAGCGAATTCTTGGCGAAGGGCTCAAGCGTTACCCAGTGCAGTTGTTTTGTCACCAGTTCATACCGAACCACTCGTGCCGCGTGCGGAAGACTGGCGCTGGGGATCGCAGTGGCGTTGGCAGCAGACAGTCGAGCCTCGTCCGGCCTTGCTGTCTCCCTGGCCGATTCCACGTTTGTCCAATTGGGTGGCGAGTGTCAACGAGCCTCTGATGGAGCGAGTGTTGGCCGCTGTGCGACGGTCGGCCCAGCGCGGCAGCCCTTTCGGCGAGTCGTCCTGGATCGAATCGACTGTCCAGCGACTCGGTCTTTCCTCCACCCTCCAGCCCCGCGGCCGGCCGCAAGTCAGATTCCAAAATGAACAGGCAAACAACGACTCCTGGCCTTTTTAACCTTCGAACCTTCGAACCTTCGAACCTTCGAACCTTCGAACCTTGCCGACTCGCGCGGCCTGCTCGACGAGACGCTGGTGATGATGCTCGGCGAGTTTGGGCGGACACCGAAGATCAACAACACTCGCGGCCGCGATCACTGAGGCTCGTGCTTCTTCGGAGTCTTCGGTGGTGCGGGCGTGCGACCCGGCCAAGTCATCGGCCGCTCGGACAGCACGGGAGCCTACCCCGTGACACGTGCCTTCTCGCCCCACGACATCGCCGCGACCGTCTATCACCTTCTAGGCATTCCCCCCGAAGCCGAAGTCCGCGATCGTCTTGGCCGCCCCGTCCTCCTCAACCGGGGATACGTGATCGAGCCGCTCTTCACCGGCGCCGCAGTCTGATAACGTTGCGCTCAAGACAGAGAAGTGACCGAGGACGCGGGACACGGGCGCATCGACGAACGAGCCTACTACTTCACCAGGATCCCCAAGATTCCCAAGGACTGCGCGTTGAAGTTGAAGACGGAGTGGCCGTGGAGCTTCCGCGAAGACGACAGCCGGACGCACGAACGCCCGCTCGGCAACATCCACGGCTTTCGCTGGACGTTTCCGCAGCCAGAAAAGCCTAACTTTCACGCTCCGAACGAAGAATTCTGGAAGCTGACTTGTGAATTCAACGAACTTTTATATCGTAGTGAAGGTTTTGAGTCACACCCTTTGCGGCGGTTTGCACAGGTTAAACCCTGCGGGATGAGTTGTTCTTCGAAGCACACAGTGTAAAGCGAAGCACGCAGTGTAAAGCACAAGCACACACAGAGTGAAGCGCACAGTGTTCCGAAGCCGCATTCCGTTTCACCGAAGGAGATTTTCCTGTGAAGCGTTGGATATTTGTCGTGACCGCTGCGTGTTTGTCGTTGGCAGTCTTAGGGTTGAGCGTTTCGCAAGCGAAGCCTCCGATGGCCCAGAAGAAAGTGGTCAAGCCAGCCGAAGACCCGAACAAGTCGGTGGCCGTCTTGGCCGAGGCCAAAAAGCTCAAAGGGGGCACCGAACTCGACAAGGTGCTGGCCCTCGAAAATAGGGAACTTGGCATCACCAAAGCCGCGATGCCGGTCGTCGACGAGCTGACTTTCCTACGGCGAGCTTACTGCGACCTTGTCAGCCGCATTCCGACGGAGGACGAGATTCAGGCGTTTCTGAAGGACGCCAGCGCAACGAAGCGAGAGGAGTTGATCGATCGACTGATTGCCGATGATCGTTTCGTGGATCGTTGGACCGTGTTTTATGCCGACATGCTGCGACTGAGGTCAAATGCCGATGGTGGTGGTGCTGGCTTGGCTTGGGTGCATCAGGCAATTGCCGACGGCATGCCCCACGACGAGATGTGCCGGCGGCTGATCACGACCAATGGCAAGGCCGGTGCAGCTCCGGAAGTCACCTTCGTGCTTGCGGAAAATGCAGACCCAATGGCTCTGGCAGGCGTGACCTCACAGGTATTCATGGGCGTGCGAATTCAATGCGCTCAGTGCCACGATCATCCGTTCGACGTCTGGACTCAGGAGAACTTCTACGGTTTCGCAGCATACTTCGGCAAGACGCAGCGGATCGAAAATCAGTTCACTCGCACAATCTACGCCAAAGAGAACGAACAATCGACGGTTCTCTGGCCACCGGAAGGCAAAGCCAAACCCAGCGAACGCAAGCCCGCGAAGCCAGCGTTTCCGTTCGACATGATCGCGGCGGGCGAAACACCTGAATACATCGCTCGCCTAAATACTCAGCGAGCCCAGGAGAAGGCCAAGAAGGACGCGCTCGTCGCGGCCGCCGCCTCTAAAGACACAAATGTTGACGATCTGCTCGCCGACGCGTCTGAGAACGAATCCAAAGCCAAGGGAAAAACACAGGACGACGATATCACGAAGGAAGCCAAGAAGGACGCGAAGTCGCTCAACATCAAGGCTGGACTGTACACGACCAGCGAATGGCGAATGCAGTTGGCCGAGCTGGTCACGTCGCCGCGTAATCGTTGGTTCGCGAAAAACCTCGTCAACCGAGCGTGGGCGGAACTCATCGGCCGAGGCATTGTCGATCCGATTGACGACTTCAGTGACAACAACGCTCCCAGCCATCCGAAGATGCTGGACTACCTCGCCGACGAATTCGTGGCGAATGGCTACGATTTGCGGTCGCTCGTGCGGATGATCGCGAATAGCGACGTTTATCAGCGAGCACACGTCTACGGCGTCGCCGAGCAAGACCAAACCGAGATGGAGAAATCCTTCCTCGCGACGCCAATGCGGAGAATGCTCAGCGAGACGCTTTACGACAGCATCGTGACCGCCGGTCATCTCACCAGCGTGAAACACATTGCCGGTAAAAACATGAAGACGACTTGGAAGCTCTTGCAAGTCGCCAAGCCGAATTCGGGCCGGCAGGGCTTGGCTCTCACTGCGATGAAGATTGAGCAGAAGATGGCGATGAATGCCCGTGCGACAGACGAGGATGAAGAAGCCGCACCGGGCATTGATGTCGAAAAGGGGATCGAACTCGACTTCGGCAAAGTCCTCGCCAAAGCCAAGGAAGATGGCAAGGTCGAAGTCGAAGAAATGCGCGTAATGTCCAAGGAAGAAATCGAAGCCGAGCGGATGCGTGCTCAGATGCAGCA
>CAYSHJ010000755.1:0-2665 GCA_964430385.1 uncultured Planctomycetaceae bacterium | reverse complement strand
GCGGTGCGTGTCGCGCAGAGCTTCGTAAACATGCAGGCCGCGAGCACGCGCGCTGCGGTAGCCGTCGATATAGATGATGCTGGAATCGACTGTCAGTCCCATCGAGACGCAGGCAATCATGGCCGTGGCGATGTTCACGGGCAGGCCGATCCAGCCCATCATGCCGATGACGAGGAAGTTGGGAAACATGTTTGGCACCAGCGACATCAACCCAATGGAAAAACTGCGGAACGCAAACCACATCATGCCCGTGATGCCCACAGTCGACAGGAAGAACGTGATCCATTGGTCGGCCAGCAGGCTTTCGACCAAGAACGCCAGCAACACAAATAGCCCAGTGGCATTGGGGCGAGCGTCGTCGCACGTCTCGTCCGACGGCAACGGAGCCAGTTGGCCGAAAGTCGCGACTGCCAGCCGTTCGACTTCGGCAATCAGTTTGAGTTTCTGCTCCGAAGGCTGCCGTTCGTAAGCTCGCAACAGCAGCCGCATGCGGCCGGTTTCTGGGTTGTAAAGGCTTTTGACGAACTCGTGCTGCACGCGGCGGAGCAAGTCCAACCGCGTCTGCAAATTGAGCGTCTTGAAAAACAATCGTTCGGGCACCAAGTCCAAGCCGTCGGTTAGCACCAACACTTTTGACAACCGTCCGGCGCCGGGATGACCAGACGACGACTCGCGGACGGTCGTGCGAGCACTCGCGTCGTTCGTCGCGTCAATCTCACCTCCGAATTCGGTTTGTAAACGCTCGGCGAACTCACGTACGCGTTTGAGAAACTCGGCATCGAGCTGTTTGGGCGCGGGGAAATTGACTTCCCACGAACCAGCTCCCCCCAAGCGGCGCTCAAAAAATTCCAGAGACTGTACGATCGGACTGGACTGCCGAAAATTCTTGCTGAAGTCGGTTTCGACACGGAGCCAAGTGAAACCGACTCCCGCGAACGCGACCAGCGCGAGCGAGGCGAAGACGACTTGTTTGGGATGATGTTCGACCCACAACGTGATCCGGCCGAGCGCCGCTGCGACACTCCGATCCGCGGCGGATGGCGGCGGCTCGGCGTCCATTTGCCCCAGCAGCACGCATCCCGGCAGCAGCACCGTGATCGCCACCATCACCATCAGTGAGCCAATCGCCATCATGAGGCCAAAGCTGGCCACGGGATTGATATGACTGGTGACGAGCACTCCGAAGCCAAAGGAGGTCGTCGCAACCGTCCACCACACCGGACGAGCCAGTTCCACCATCGACTGCCGCAGAGCCTCGACCGGTGCCAGCACGCGGTGCTTGTCGCGAAAGTACAGCGACACGTGCATTCCCGTCTGCACGCTGATGATCGTCATCAGCGAGTTGAGCATCGAACTGACCATGCTCAGCCGCAAACCGCTCAGTACCAGTAAGGCTTCGGTCCAAATGAGGCTGACGACGACCACCAACAGCGGCAGTACGACCCAGCGCAGCCGTTGCAAAAGCACCAGCAGCACCAACGCCAACAAGGCCAGCGACACCACGAACAACTTGCGGCCGTCTTCCTCGACGTACCGAAACATGTCGTGAATTTGAGCTGGCTCGCCGACGACCTTTGCTGGCGGGTCATGCTCGCTCGCCAGTTGCCGCACGCGCGCAATCGTTTCGCCGCGTGAAACCGGCGAGGCACTTTCCGGAGCCAACCGCAACACGATGGCCGTCGTGTGCTCGTCGTGGCCGAGCAACACGCCGCGGACGATCTCCCGAATCTGCTCGCGGCCAAACGGAAATCTTAATGCCGTCGCCAGGTGCTGCGTGCTTTCAGCGATCACGCCTGGAACTTCGTTAAGTTTCTCGGCGAAAGTGTGGATCCGCGTCACGGCCTGATCCGTCAGCGCGTAACTATCCGGCTGAAATAAATCCGCTTCCGGATACGTGACCAACAGAAACTCGTCGCCGCCGAATTGCCGCCGGCTCGCGAGAAAGTCGCGCAAATGTGGGTCCGCTTCGGCATACAGTGATTCAATCGACTGATCGAAGCTCAGCCGTCGCGACAACGGCCACGCGGCGGCCGTTACGAGCACAGCCACCACGAGCAACACTCCTCGCCAACGAATGAGCCGCTCCACGATGCGGCTGAGCGGCGTCGAGGGAACGGCGGGTTCGGAAGCTTCGGGCGGCACGTGGTCACCTCGCGGCGATGCCGCAACCATCGAGCACATGCTTCCGCTTGTGTCCTCAGGAAATGAGCAAGTTAAAGCCTGCGCTACAGAAATCGGAGCCACGAAGCATAGTTGACGCGGCTCGCATGAGCCAACGGAAGCAGCCCGGCCACTCGCCAGCAGCCGGGCTGTTTACGTCGTTATCCGTGAATGCGTCGTTTTCTTGCGCCGATTTTTGATTTGTGATTTTGGATTTTTGATTGAAAATGCGGATTGCGTTTAATCGGAAAAACAAAGATCGGCAATCGAAAATCCTCGGCCATCACTCTCAGTCACCCGTCAGGCCCTTGGCCAATCGGCCGAGCGCTTCGTTCTCGATTTGCCGCACGCGCTCACGAGTCAGTCCCAGCGACTCGCCGATCTCCTTCAGCGTTTTCGGCTCGGAATCATCGAGTCCGAATCGCATCCGCAGGATCATGGCTTCCCGCGAGTCCATCGACTCCAACATCTTGTAGACGTGCGTGAGGTTATCGGTTTCGAGCAT
>CAYSHJ010000754.1:0-13847 GCA_964430385.1 uncultured Planctomycetaceae bacterium | reverse complement strand
GCCGCGCAGGGATTCAGCGAGAAGGCCGATCACCCCTGCAACGTCTACTGGCATCAAGCATTGAAGGCGAATGAGCTGTACAAGATGCTCGACGGCAAGCAACGCGAGTTAGCTCTGGTGACTAAGCAACCCCCCGAGAGTGCGGTCTCCTTTCGCGGAACCAAAGAAAGAATTCCGGGCGTTCCGGTGTCGGAACTCAGCAGTGATCAGAAGGAACATATTCGCGGCGTGTTGAACTCGCTGTTGGAACCGTATCGTCTGACAGATCGACAAGAAACGATGAACTGTTTGGAAGCCCAAGGCGGTTTGGAAAAGTGCAGCCTGACGTTTTTCAGCGAAGGCGACTTGGGAAATGACGGCGTCTGGGACGTTTGGCGTCTGGAAGGCCCGTCGTTTGTGTGGCATTTCCGAGGTTCCCCTCACGTGCATGTCTGGGTTAATGTGGCCGACGATCCTTCGGTCGCGACCAACGCTCGTGGCTAGCGCCGTGTTTCGCAGTCTCTTGTTTGTCGCGAGTGCTGCTTCAACTCTGCTTCGGTTGTGAATTGTTGTCACCAAGATTGCCGCATTATTTCTTTGTTCGCCGATGGTGCGAATTGTCGTGCCGCGTCCCTGCGATTGGACGATGGCGTTGGTGATTTTTCTTCCCGTCTTAAATCAAGCGAGTCCCATTTTGAGCAGCTTTATTCCGGCCGCCAGTCAGCAGAAATTAGAAAACACACTCTTGGATTCTTTTAGTGATGGACTGAAACTCTCAATTCATGCGGTGACGACCTACCGCTGGTCGTTTGAAGATGACGTGCAGAGGTATCGACAGGCCGGGATCGACGCGATCGGTCTGTGGTTACCAAAATTGCTCGACTTTGGCGAAGAGCGCGGCGTGGAATGGCTGGCCGAGAACGGCTTGTCCGTGTCGTCGCTGTCGTGGGCGGGAGGCTTCACCGGTGCGTTCGGCTACGAACTGGACGATGTGCTGCGCGAGACTCGTCAGTGGATTCGTTTGGCTGGCCGACTGCGCGCTAGTTCGTTGGTGGTGGTCTCGGGACCGCGAAACAATCACATCCTCAAACACGCCAATCGGCTGGTGGTCCAGTCGCTGCGTGAGTTGGCTGATGAAGCGGCCGAACAGGATGTGGTGCTCGCGCTGCAACCGATGCGACGGACCTTCGCTCGCGATTGGACGTTTCTGCATTCGCTGGATCAGGCGCTGGACGTGATCGCTCGCGTGAATCACCCGGCCGTGCAACTCGCGTTCGATACTTATCATCTTGGCAACGAGGCGGGATTACTGAGTCGACTCTCCGAGGTCGCTCCGTATGTCGGTGTGTTGCAAGTTAGCGATACTCGACAGTCGCCGCGCGACGAGTACGATCGGGTACTGCCCGGCGAAGGTGCGTTGCCGATCGAGGCGATTGTGTCCGGATTGTTCGATGCCGGCTATCGCGGCTATGTCGACTATCAAATTTGGTCCGAAGCGAACTGGCGTTCGCCGGATCTCGCGCTGTTGCATCAATGCCGGGATAACTTTTCTGGTCTGTGTCCCGTCAATCGCTGAACGGGGAATTGACGAATCGCGGGAGCGATGGATCTCGCGGATTGGTCCGCTAGAATGCTCTGGCTTGAAGAGAGCCGAAATCGCTTCGGCTCATGACCGTCGGAATCGACGCGAGGCCGGTAGCATGCATGACTGGTTGGCGCTGGATGAATTGGCGCAGTTTCTCGGGCGAGATCGTCGCGAGATCGAGAAGCTTGTGCAGCGCGGCCGCATTCCCGGCCGCAAAGTGCAGAACGACTGGCAGTTTCACTCGACCGAAATCACGCACTGGCTCGAGCAGGAACTGCGGGAGTACTCCGGGCAGGAGCTGCAAGACTTGGAACGCGCCCAACAGGAGTCTGAAGCCGACGTGCGTTGCCCGATCCGCAGCTTGATTTATCCGGAAACGGTGCAGGTGCCGCTTGAAGCGCGCACGAAACGTTCGGTGCTGGAGAGTTTGATCGAAGTCGCGGGACGCACTTGGCAAATCTGGAAGCCGGCCGACATTCTGCAAGCCGTCCAGCAGCGCGAAGAAGTGCTGTCGACCGGCTTTGATTCGGGAGTCGCGATTCAACACATGCGCAATCCGCTGCCCGATGCGATCGGGCAATCGATCATTGCGTTTGGTCGCACGCTTTCCGGAATCCCGTTCGGCGCACCGCAGAGGCAACTTTCCGATTTGTTTTTTTTGGTGCTGTGCCGCGACTCGCGGACGCATCTGCACGTGCTCGCCCGACTTGGGCGAATCATTCAACTCCCCGGATTTCTGGACGGACTACGCGAGGTTGATGACAGCCATTCGACTTACGAGGCGATTTGCGCGGCAGATGACCGTCTCGGTGCGGACCCGACGTAGCTTATTAGCCGTGAAGTTTGCCAACCGATTCGAGCAGCCGCAGATGCGAACTGTTGCCGTCAGCGCAAATTCGTTGACTTTGCGACGTCATCGTTGTGCGTCGCGGACACGTCCTCGGGAGACGAAGGCCGCGAACAACACGACGTGGCGAGATCCGTTTGAAGCTCATGCAAATCGCGGACGAGTTTTTCTTCGCCGCGATGTGATGACAAATGATTCTCAACCACGGCGGTCACATGGCTTGGCAGACTCGCTCCGGCGGACGACTCGAGAGACAACTCTTCAAACTCTGGCGTTGGCCGATCAGACTGGAGCGTCGTGAGGTAACGATTGAACGCATCTTGCAGATCATTGAGCAAGTCGCCGTTGCGAAGGCGAACTTCAGCAACTCGCTCTCCCGACGTCAGATTCTCGAGAACACGTTGAAAACGAACGAGCGGTCCCACGACACGATGACTGAAGAACAGTGCATCCCACACGATGATCGGCAGGATCGCAACGGCGCAGACCCACAGCGAGAAATGCTCTTGCGTGAATTGGCCGAATAGTTCCGAGAACGTTTGCGGTGCCGCTCCGGCCAGAAGTGCCCCGCGATACTGCGCGTACCGATAGAAGAAGAGTGCGATCCACAGCACTCCGTGGTACACGAACCAGTAACAGGCCAGACGTTTGAGCATTCCGCCTTGAATCGCCGTATTTACAAAGATTCGTTTGCGTGTTTTTGACATGGTCTTCCTTTGTCCGCCTGGAACCTTCACGGTCTGTATGATCACGACTTGAAAACTACTTCTCGCGTCACTCGAACTGGCACAATCTCAGTGGCCAGATGGGTGATTTCTGACAAACTCATCCAGTGTTGCGGATTCTGTGGTGCTTTCCAATTACTCCGGTTGCTCGTAAGATTCCGTCTCTTCCCAAATGCTGATTTTGGGAGGGGTGCCGTCTGACTAGACTGTTTCTTGACGAGCTTCACGCGACTTCCCACGACATGAACGGCAGCACTCAGTCGAATGAGATGATTGACCCCGCCGCTTCGGAGGCGGCTTGCGGCGGCGGGGAAATAGATTGCTCGGCGGAACAGTCCGCAGTCGACCGACCTGCAATCTTGCCGCCACGCGAAGCCTGCCCGCCGCCGTTGCTGTGGCAGCAAGTTGTCACGGCGTTTCGAGAGGACAGCGAACGTTGGGAGATGTGGACGATGGGTGGCACGATCCGTGGTCGCGCGTGGGGTGACGGACCGACGCTCGTGTTTTTCAACGGTCTGGATGGCACACATGAACTGTTCGCGTTGTGTGCGTACTTGCTGAAAGCGCAGTTTCGCTGTGTGCTGTTCGATAATCCGACAGGCTGGCAGGTGACTTGGGACCGGCTGTGCGACTCGATGGCCGAAGTGGTCGAAAAGTTTTCGGCTGCGGGCGGTTGCCACTTGTTCGGAACGTCGTTGGGGTCCGCGTTGGCATTGGAGACGACTGTTCGATTGGGATCGCGCGTTCGCAGCGCGACGTTGCATGCGGCGTTCGCGCATTTGCGACTGACCGTGTTCGAGCGATGGGCCGCGCGTGTCTTGCAATGGATGCCCGGCCGTATGGGATCCGTGCCTTGCTGGCGTGAGTTGCAAGAGCGAAGTCATCGCCTGTGGTTTCCGCCGATCGATCCCACACGTTGGGAGTTCTATCTCGACAATACCGGACAAACTCCAATCGCGACGTTGGCTCAGCGGTTTGGAATGCTCCGCAAATTTGATTTGCGATCGCGACTCAGCGACCTTCAGACTCCGGTGCTGTTGCTGCATGTTGAAGGTGAGGGACCAATACAGGCTCGATGTCGCGAGGAGTTAGCGGTCACGCTGCCAAATTGCCGCACGGAGTTTTTGCATACGACCGGCTTGCTGGCCTATCTGACTCATCCGCATCGGCTGGCCAAGTTGGTTCACGAGTTCGTGACGTCAATCACTCCGATTCCATCGCGTGTCGATGAATCGGTCGCGACTGCGAGCACTGCGTCATGAACGAGCCACAGGACAGACGAATGCCGCAGTTCCCAGAATCGTTGGACGTCATCGCGGTCGGCGCGCATCCCGACGATGTCGAGATCACCTGCGGTGGGACGTTGGCCAAGTTGGTACGGCAAGGTTACCGCGTGGGGATTGTTGATCTAACGGATGGCGAACCGACGCCGGGCAGTCCAGACCCGGAAATGCGATTGCGCGAGGCGGCCGACGCGGCGCGCATCTTGGGCGTACAAGTCCGCGAGACTCTGACCTTGCCAAATCGGCGATTGTTCGATTCGTTCGAAGCGCGCGTGGCTTTGGCGACCCAGTTCCGAAAGTTCCGCCCGAGCATTGTGCTCGGCATTCTTGACAAAACCCCGATGGCTTCTCCAGACCACTGGCAAGCGATGCAGATCACCGACGCGGCGGTGTTCTATTCCCGGCTGACGAAGTGGGACGAACACTTTGTCGGCTGGCCGACGCACACTATTCGTAAACAATTGTGGTATCCGCTCGGATTACGACAGTTGCCCACCGGTGAGCATTTGGGAGGCAGCGGCTTTGTCGTGGATATTTCCGAGACTTTGGCACTAAAATTGAGTGCGATCCGTGCTTACAAAACTCAGTTCCCGGCGGCGAAGGAACATGTTTTTCAATTGGTCGAAAGCCAAAATCGCCTGTTCGGCTCGAGCGCGGGGTTCGAGGCGGGCGAATACTTTCTCTGTGCCACCACGTTGGGGGTCCGAGATTTGGTGCAGACTGTTTTGATATGACGTGTTGCCGCCCCCTTCTCTCACTTTGATTGACGACTGGTCACGACGATGGTGCAACTCCGCTGGGGAAGCTTGAGCATCAAGGGAAACTTTCGCGAGAACAACGAAGATTCGTATGTTGTCGATCCGCGCGGACGTTTCTTCATCGTGGCGGATGGCATGGGAGGTCAGAGCGCCGGCGAGAAAGCCAGCGCGCTCGCGATCGAATTGGTTCCGCGTCGTTTGGAACAGACCGTCGACTTCGAGAAATCATGCCCTGATGATGTCTCGCGTTGCATCGACGAGGCGGTGGACTTCGCCAACGGCGAGATCATGGCGATGAGCAATCTTGATTCCAAATACCTCAACATGGGGACAACCCTCGTCTTCATGATGGTCGTCGCCGAAAAGCTGTTCGTGGGCAACGTGGGCGACAGCCGCGTGTATCGCTGGCGAGCGGGTCAGATCGAGCAACTGACGAAAGATCATTCGCTGACTCAGGCGTTGCTCGACGCGGGTACGATCACCGCCGAAGAGGCGAAGACGCACCGCTACAAAAACGTGCTGTATCGCTATCTGGGCACCAAAGAAGGTGGTACGGGAACGTTAGCGCAAGTGCTCGACGCGGTGATTGGCGACCGTTTCATGCTTTGTTCCGATGGTGTCAGCGACGGCATCAAAGGAGATCTGCCGCGGCTTGCTCAGTTGATGCAGATGGACGACCCGCAAGCCGCCGCCGCCGCCATCGTGAAGGCCGCCGAAGACGGCGGCTCGAAAGACAACATCACCTGCGTGGTGGTGCATTGCGTGTGAATCGCGGCAGGTGCTGCCAACATCCGCGCATCGACGGCGCGACCACAATTGCCGACGCGGATGGCGTCGGCCACGTTGTCAATCGACAACGTCTGTTGCCGGAAAACGACGTCCTGACCACGTCTCGCAATCCCTCGGACTCGCCTCGCTCGGAAAGTTGCCACCGAGAAAATGTGGTCCAAAGCCTGTTGAGTAGTGGGCACTTCCGTTGGCGGCGGCTAGACTTGGTGACCTGTGGCGAGTGTATCGGTCCGGCAAATGACGAGGGACCGATGCCGCCGAGTTGGCATTTCTTGAGCGACGTTGAATTCACTTCGTCCTCGTCGGTTTGTGGAAGGTCCGCGTATGAACACCTATGGTTGGCGACTATGGTCAGAGCAGTGGCGACGTGGTGTGTTCGGGATGACGGGAGCATTTCTCGCGCTGGTGGTTGCGGGACACTGTCAGGCACAGGCTCCCGCACCCGCACCCGCACCCGCACCCGTTCCCGATTTTCCTCCAGTTCAAGACGTCTTGAAGGATTTCAAGAAGGTGTCGCCGGCGGAGGGCGAGACGGCGCTGTACAACCTTTATGTGCGCGTCAAAGACGCGCGGGTGCTGGCCGAACTGCCGCGCGATTTCCTGAATCAGCGGTACTTCATGGCCATGACCGTCGCCAGCGGTGAGTTGTTCGCTGGCTTACAAGCGGGTGATCGGTACGTTTACTGGCGACGCTACGACAAGAAACTGGCCTTATTGGAGCCAAACGTTCAAATTCGCTCGACGGGCGAGCCGGAGTCGCAAGACTCCGTCAAGCGACTGTTCACGGACCGTGTCATCACGGAGATTCCGATTCTCACGCTCAGCCCGGAAGGCTTGCCGATTATCGATCTGAATCAATTGTTGGTTCAGCAATCGGGACTGTGGTTTGGCCGTGGGGGACGGACTGGTGGCGGCGCGGCGGCAGTGAATCTCGGACTCGTCACGATCAAAAAGGCCAAGGTCTTTCCGGAGAACGTGGAAGTCGCCTTCGAAGTGCCTACGAGCAACGGGCGCCTACAAACGTTGCATTACTCGATTAGCGTCATTCCGATGAGCAGCAAGTATCAACCGCGCAAAGCGGACGAGCGAATTGGCTACTTCACCACCGGCTACAGCGACTACGGCAAGTACGTGACCGACGACACGCGAGTCCGTTACATCAATCGCTGGCATTTGGAGAAACGCGATTCGTCGCTGAAAATCAGCCCGCCGGTCAAGCCGATCACATTCATCGTCGAGCACACGGCTCCGGTCCGTTACCGCCGCTGGATTCGCGACGGCATTTTGTACTGGAACAAAGCCTATGAAAAAGTCGGCCTGTCGAGTGCGATCGAGGTCTTGCAGCAAGACTCGCAGACGAAGGCTCACATGGAAAAGGATCCGGAAGATGTCCGTTGGAATTTCATTCGCTGGCTGAACAACAACGTCGGCACGGCGATTGGCCCCAGTCGCGTCAACCCGTTGACGGGTGAGATTCTGGACGCCGACATCGTGCTGACCGACGGTTGGATTCGGCACTACAATCGCCAGTTCAGCGAAGTTCTGCCGCAGCTTGCGATGGAAGGTTTCGATCCCGACACGTTCGCCTGGTTGGCGAAAAATCCGCAATGGGATCCCCGGTTGCGTTTGGCCTCGCCGTCGCAGCGAGCCGCGATCGCTCAGAAGATTCAACAGCAATCCGTATTGCCGTTCGCCGGTCATCCGATGACGCGTGTCGAAACCAGTGTGCTGGGTGACGATCTGCTCGACGGGCTAATCGGTCGCACGAGCCAAGTCAACGGACTGTGCCTCGCGGCGCAGGGCAAGACGCTCGACTTGGCTCTGATGCGCATGACGGCCGAGTTGCTGGATGTGGCGGCGGAAGAGCCTCCCAAACCGGGTGTTCCGGCGAAGCCCGAAGAGCCGATGCTAGACGGCATGCCGGAAGCGTTCGTCGGCCCGCTGTTGGCGGAGTTGGTTGCGCACGAAGTCGGACACACGCTCGGGCTGCGGCACAACTTCAAAGCGTCCAGCGTCTACACGCTGGCACAGATCAACAGCGATGACGTGAAGGGCAAGAAGACGCTCGCCGGATCCGTCATGGATTACCTGCCGATCAATATGTACTTCCCGGCTGATCCCAACGATAAAGCGCGGGGCGATCTCACCATGACCGGCATTGGACCGTACGATCTGTGGGCCATCGAATACGGCTACACGTTCAGCAACGACTTGAAGCCGATCCTCGAACGAGTCGCTGAGCCGGAACTCGCCTACGCGACCGACGAAGACACGATGGGACCGGATCCGCTCGCGCGGCGCTACGACTTCAGCAAGAATCCGCTCGACTTCGCGCAAAACCAGATGCGGATCCTCAAACATCATCGCGGGCGGATCATCGATAAGTTCGTGAAGGACGGGCAGTCGTGGTCGAAGTCACGTTACGGTTACGACCTGACATTCAACATGCAGATGCAGTCGGTCAGCATGATGGCGAATTGGTTGGGGGGCACATTCATCAACCGTGACAAGAAGGGTGACAAGAACGGTCGTGCTCCGATCGAACCTGTCCCAGCGGTGACACAGCGCGACGCGCTGAAGTTCGTTATCGAAAACACTTTCGACGACGGCGCATTTGGCCTGACGCCGCAATTGCTCGCACGGATGACGACCGACAAATGGATCGATGACGACGGCGGCATCTCCTTCGAGGATTCGACGTATCCCATTCACGATCGGATCGCCACGTTCCAAGCGTCGGTCATGACCTCGATCCTGCGTCCGACCGTGCTGCGCCGCATCTACGACAACGAACTGCTCGTGCCAGCGGATCAAGACGCCGTCACGTTGCCCGAAATCCTGACGGGGTTGACTGCGGCGATCTGGCGTGAGATCGAGAAGAATCCGGACAAGCAGTTCACGCCGCGAGTCCCGATGATCAGCAGCCTGCGCCGCAACCTGCAGCAGGAACATCTTGATCGCTTGATCGACCTCACACTGCCCGCCGGCGCATCGACCGAAGCCAGCAAGGCCATCTCGAATCTGGCGCTGGTCGAAGTGAAGAAGATCCTGGCCAACGTGGATCGCATCCTGAAGGAGGCTCCCGGCAACCTGGATCCGTACACTTCGGCGCACTTGCAAAAGGTGCAGACGCAAATCACCAAGGCGCTCAACGCCGAGTACATCTACAATGCCAAAGACATCGGCGGTGGCGGTGGGATTCCAGTGTTCTTTTTCCAGGAACAACGGGACTCGCGCGGTCCGGCCCCGGCGGGCGAATTGCCCGTCACGCCGCAGCCTGTGATACCCGCTCCGATCGCGCCCGCTCCGGCCCAGCCGCCGGCAGCCGAATCGAAGTAACGAAGGTCGAGTCGAACGTCACTGGGCGAGCCGAAGGCCATGTCCTCGGCTCGCTCTTTTTGTTTTCGTCGCGACTGTTCACAATCCGGCCCGACACTAGATCCGATACTCCGTGTGGGAACCCCGCGTTTCGCCGCACTTCGGCACAAGCGCGAGTTTCATTTATCAATTTGGCGTATCGTACGCGACGCGGAGCGTCGGGACTTCCATTCCCACGCTGAGCGTGGGAATCAGAGGGGCACGAAGGAGCGACAATGCGTTCAGGAAAGCTGTGGTTCTGGCTGGCTCAAGTGGCCGGCGTGGCGGCGACCGCCGCGCTGTTGTGGGGCAGCGAGATTCCGTTGGGCGTGCCGGGCGAATGGGTTTGGGACCGCATCGAATTCACTCGCGAGGCACTGACCGAATCGGCGTGGGGTTGGGCGATCGCGGCGATTGCGACGGTGGTTTATCTCGTCGCCTGTCTGGCGGGAGACCGAAGATCTCTCGAAGCCTCGCGGCCGGAAATCAGCGGTTGGTTGGTGGGGTTAGTGTTGATTGGTGCGACGTGGCACGGCGTCGTGCAAGAATGCCCGATGGAGCCGCATCGACTGACCAAGGTGCCCTGGGTGCTGTGGTATCCCGCGACACAAGGCTACTACCACGAGGCCCGCTTTCAACTCGAAGACGTTAGCGGTTATCTGGCCAAGTACGAAGAGCGGATGAAAGAAGGTGACGTCCTGCATTTTGGGACGCATCCGCCGGGACTTATTCTGCTGCATCGCGCCGTCATTAACGTCGTCAACCGCTCGCCGAAGTTGCAGTCGTGGCTGCTGCGTTATCAGCCGGATTCGGCACGTGAGGGGCTGAACATCCTGGCCACCAATGCCGCTGGGTCAAAAACACCGGTGCTCGATGCGGATCGCGCCACGTTGTGGTTGATGGGATTGTTGACTTCGCTCGCGGCAATGAGCACTGTCGTGCCGCTGTTTTGTCTGCTGCGTCGCACCTGCGGACGCGAGACAAGCTGGCGAGTCGTTTGTCTTTGGCCGTTGGTTCCGGCATTGGCTGTGTTTCATCCGGTGTCGGATTTGTGGTTGCCGTTTTTCGGAACTTGGTTTCTGGCCGCCTGGTCACACGCTTGGTCGCAGCGGTCCATCGTGATGAGTCTGCTGGCGGGCGTCGTGATGTGGCTGGGGCTGACACTCAGCCTGGCGCTGTTACCGGTCGCTTTTTTGGCCGCGCTGTGGACATTGGCCGACGCCACCTTCGCCGAATCGGCTGATCCCTTTGGACGACGCGCGAAGCAATTGGTGGTGTGCGTCTTGTCGGCGATCGGAGCCTTCGCCGGGCTGACGTTGCTGGTGCGGTGGGCTTGGTCGCTCGATCTGTTCGCGGTGTGGATGCAGAACTTCCGCAATCACGCCGGATTTTACGAAACATATTCACGGTCGATGCCGCGGTGGTTGTTGGTGAATCCGTTGGAGTTGGCGATGGCGGTGGGGCTGCCGGTGTTCATCGCGGCCGTGAGCAGTTGGTTGATCAGCCTGAAGGGCTGTTTGAAATCAGGACGGTCATTGGCCAGCTTTCGGCTGTGGTGCTTCCTGACGATCTGTGTCCTGTGGCTCTCTGGTAAGAACTCCGGTGAAGCGGCACGGCTGTGGATTTTCTTGCTTCCGTGGCTGCTGTGGGTCAGTGGTCGCGAGCCGCAAGTTACGGCCAAGATCATCAATGCTCCGGGGCAAACGCTGCCCGAGTACGCCGGCTCATCCGCGCGTGGCTGGGTGACGTTGCTGCTGTTGCAAGCGATCGTTTGCGTCGCAACAGTCAGCCGTGTCGACGGCTTTCATTTCAAATCGACGGTGCCGATTCCGAACTCCGCTGAGAAAGTTGAGTGACGGCGGAGCGCGACAACGTCCGCCGCGGCGGATCTCGCTCGGCGAGATGAGCCTTTTCACGCAAAGCATCCGAACGCTTCAAAACAGCCTCTGCGAGCTTTTGGCTCCGTTGCAGTTCTGCTGCGTTCGAGATTCTTTTATGCCAGGCTCATCTCGCGGAGCGAGATGGCTACGTTGGCGTCACCGCGCCGTCTCCAGCTTGCCGCGATAAAATTCCAACGCCTCGCGGTACTCGGCGAGTTCCGCGTCGCTGAGCACGTCTTTGTTGCGGGCGATTTCTTCCTCACAACGCTGGATCAAATAGTGGACTTGGTCGCGTCGCGGGCGCACGGGCGCATCCTCGAAATCGACGAACGCCGGCGCGGAATGAGCGAATCGCAGCCGCCCGTCGGGCAACTCCTCGAAGCAACGGACGGCAAACCATGTCGAGTGACCGGCGTTGAGCTTCTCAAGAAACCTATTGATGAAGTACTCACCAGTTCGTTTGGTTTGCTTGGTCGGGCGAATGACGCTCACCAGCCCATCGCTGTTCACAATTTCGATGCGATCCAAAGGGTATTGACTCAGCACCTCTCCTGCGATGCGGACGTCAACGATCAGTCCGACCCGGTGCGGCTTGGAGTTTCGGGAGAATTCAAAGCGTCCATCGTTCATCAACACCTCCAGCATCGGCCCGGTCGTCACGAAGCTGCGGCCTTCGTTGAGTCGCTTCTGCCACAACTCCGGAGTGAATTCCTCGTCGCCGAGGTCAACATACACTCGGCTGAAACCGGCTGGCACGGGATGGACACCGTTGGCGGTGCCGGCGGTGGGGCGCATTCGCAGGCCACAATTGAGCATCGCGTAATACTGTTCCCAGCCGAAGTGCAGCCAGCCGAGTTCGGTGAAGCCGTCTTTGTCGGTCTCGATGCGCGGGTTGTCGCGCCAGTTGTTTTCGAGCGTCCAGGACTTGAAGGCGAACTCGGTGCGCCAGATGTGATTGTTGGACAGCGGGTACAGGTCCGCCTTCATCACCGGCGCGATGATCGGCGTCCAGGCCCAGGAGTGCTTTTCCAGATCGAGCAACGCGCCTTGCCGGTGAGCTTCTTCCGCGACCGCCTTCAACGGCGGGATGCCGATCTTCAGCGGTTCCGTCTGGCCGATAATCAGCACCGCGCCAAGCGTGTGACGCTTGGTGCCGACCGAGAAGATTTCGTATTCGGTGTTGAGCGGCACGATCGCGTGAGTCGGATCGGCGAAGATCGGTTCCGTCGGGATCGGCTGCGGATCGACGCGGCCTTTCTCCGGCAGCATGTGAGTCACCGTGACCCACTGTGACATCGGATAAACCATGTTGAGGTCTTCGGCGAGCGCGACGTTAGACAGTTCCGCAATGGGACGATGCACGTGCGTGTCGCCGGAGTACCAACCGCGCTCGGCCATGTTGATCCAGCGACGCAGCTTGATCGTGACTTGGACCGGCTTGTCGGCGACTTCGACTTCTTGTGTTGTGGTCAGATACTCTTTGCCTCGTTCGACCGTGAGCTTGTACCGGCCGGGTGGCAGGTCGGCGACGAACGGGTGAGCGGACAACGTCGTGTGTTTTTCGATGCTCTTCTCGCCGCGCGCCTTGTCATACACGATCGCCGAACCGTTCGGGGCGGCCGATTGGGCGAAGAACCATTGGCCGTCAGCCGATTGGATGTAAAGCCGAGCCGGCAGCAGTTGGCCGGTTTCCGCGTCTCGAACCTCGCCGCGCAGGGCGCGTTTCGCGTCATCGGCGAGCGCGGATCGCACTGTCAACAGCGCAACAGCGATGAGACAAACGGCTGGAATGGTGATCGCGGTGCGGAGCTTCGCGTGCCTGCGTTTCCCGGCGTAGCTTGGGAACGAGCGAGGCACGCGAGATTCGCGAGCGGGGTGAATCGTCACGACGACAGTTCTCCGGGGACGAGGCGGTCTTCGATGTTCAGAAAGCGCTCCAGGCGTTGTTCGACGAAGAGGGCCTGATCGGCGTGCGATTCTGGCGACAGCCGCTGTGGAAGCTGTTGCACGGCACCGCAGGCCGAGCAGGTCGCGAGGCCTCGTTCGAGATGCAGATCTTTGGCTTGAAAGGGCGCGCCACACTGCTCGCACTTGAGTTGCATGTGTACCTCAAATCGCGTCGCTTCAGCGGAGCTTGGCCTGGTCCACGAATGGCCAACACGCCGCACTGGCGTCGCATGCGGAAACACCAACACTGAGCGGCATCTCATCCAAGGCCTGCTGAATCTCCGCCGAACTTGCGGCCAATTCGTCCGACAACGGGTGTGCGGCGCGCCATTGTTTCAATACGTCCTCGGGACTCGGTCCCTCCGGTTGGCTCTCCAATTTTTGGCTGAGAAATTCCCGAAACTGCCGGAGGTCTTCCAAGAGTGTCACCGACATTTTTCGTCTCCCGTCGAGCCAAACGTGTCCTGCTCGGCCTCAAAGGCAACGCCGATTGGCAACACACGTCTGCCACGTCCGATTACTTCTTGTCAGCGTCCTTACATCGTTATCGCCGAAGGCGATGTTTTTCTGACAAAGTTTTGGAAGTCAATTAAGCCACGGATCAAACACGGATCCGAACAACCAACGGATTGCATCCAAGTCCGTGTTCAATCCGTGTTTCATCCGTGGCCAAGAATTCCGGCTTGCGGCTTCGCCG
>CAYSHJ010000753.1:0-3205 GCA_964430385.1 uncultured Planctomycetaceae bacterium | reverse complement strand
TCCACCATGTCCGTCGGGTGGCACGATCCAGACATCCTGTTGGCCATCGTCTTCCGGAGTCGGGCCATTCAGAAACGGTCGCGTGCATCCGGGCAGCAAATCCACCGCGAAGACTTCATCGACGCCGGAATGAAATTGCAGTGCGGCGACCGATCGGCCGCTGACCAGATCCACAACGCCGACGCCACAACGCAGTTCGTGCCGTTTCTCGGCAATTGGCACGCCGCCGAAGACCGAGGTCTCGCGAATCTTCGACAATCCGACGAACGCGAACTGTCCCTGAAACGCCAGCCCGCGCGTGTAGCCGGGAAATGTCTCGATCGTCGAGATGCCACCGCTCGCCGGATCGACGACGCACAAGGCGCCGGCTCCCGAATTGAGCACCCACAGCCGCTCGCCGAACAACCGTGGTGAGTGCGGCATGGCCAGGCCGCGCGCGATTGTTTGACCGCTCTCCACGTCGATGACGCAGCCGCTGGTGGCTTTCGTCAGACGCCAACCAGCCGGTTCGTTCGATTCGGCCATGGCCGTGACGAACTTGGGATGGCCGTCGTGCATTGCCAATCCGTTGAGATGACAGCGATCCTGGCCGATCAATTCTTGAATGAATGGCGGTCGCCAGCGCGGCACGAAACTGAAGTTCTCGTCCAGCGTGCAGAGCGTCGAGAACAACGTGTTGACGACCCAAAGCGTCGGCTGAGTGCTGACGGCTGAAGGACGAGGACTAGAATCTCTCAGCCCATCCCGCCCCCAGGCCAGTTCGTGGCCGTGAATGTTGCCGGTAATGAATGAGTTGCGTGCCAACCAACAAGCATCGTGCGAGCCGGCTGGCTCAAGTGTCCGCGCGAGATCTGGTGCCGACCTTAGAAAGTAAATCTCCCGTCGAGTGCCGACGGCCAAACAATCTGAGCCGGCCGCTAGGCCCATCGCTTTTTCAAAGTTGTGAAACGAGAACCTCAATTGGTCGTCCGCGACGCCGACCACCGCCAGCTTTCCGGCTTGATACGTCGAAATCAGCAGCGACGCCTGCAAGTGCTGCAGGATGCGTGGAAACTCCGGCGTGTATTCAAACCGCACTTCGCGAAACGGCCGGCCGGCCGGGGCTTCTGAGATGGAATGCAACGTGTCACTCCTGAATCAACGCTCCGCCCTTTTTGTCGAGATGCGTGCGCCAGCGTTCGACGGCGGCGCGGCGTTGGCCGGGAGGATTGATCGGCGAATAGTCGTGCTTGAGGCCGGTCAGACGCTGTACGTGCCAGAAGGCCAGTTCGCGAATCGCGATTTGTTCGTGCTCCAGCCAGCCGACGAGCATTTGCGAGCTGGCGGAGCTTTTCGCGTCATCGTGGTTGAAGCCCCACAACAGTCGATACACGGCGTCCGTGTCGCTGGGGAGGTAGTGCCGTCCCAGTTCCGCCTTCAACAATTGTCGGTTTTTCGGGTCCAGCGGCAGCCACTGACGCAATGCGGCGATCGACGCCAAGCGCGCTTCGCGATGTTCAACCTGAACGAGCGTCTTGACCAGCGGCGCATAGCTGTCGGTCAGCGCCAGACACTTCACGGCCAGTTCGGCAATCGCCGGTCGCGGGTTGTTGACGATCGCTGGCACGCTCAAGAGGAGCGGCTGCTGGGCGTCGAATTCTTTTTCGAAGGTGAGGTTGTAGGGACGCTTTTGTTTCGCGGCAGCTCGCTTCGGGTCGGCCTCCAACCAGTCGGGCAAGATTAATTGACTGGGGCGTCCGATCTCGCTGTTCTTGAGGTTCGCGGCAATGTCAGCCGTGATCGGCACGAAGCCCGGTCCCTCGACCGTCGTGACTTTTCCGGCCGTGTCCGTGAAATGCACGGTCCCGCGAGCGACATGCAATGCTGCCGAGATGCCGGGCGCGTCAGGTTCTTGTTCGAAGTGATTCGGCTCGTGGCGATGAACTTCAATTCCGCACAAGGCGTCGTCCGACGCGAGTTCTAAACGACAAAGCTGACCGCACAGCAAGATCGCAATGGGGAGGCCGACCTTGCCGGCGTCTTCCCGGTCAGCATCGGACGCCGCACGCGGCAAGCCTTTCGCTTCGAACAAAACCGAGCCCTGCTGAACATCGAAGCCGAACGAAGCGTGCTCGCTGGGACCGAGGCAGGTCACCACGGTGCCGCCGATGAGCGCGACCTGACACAGGTCGTCACCCGCGGTGATGTCCGCTCGGAACGGTTCGGGACAAACCAGCCGGTCGTCAGGCTTCAGCTCGGCTTCCCTCGGCAGCACCATGAAGTCGCCGGCGGTCGCGACGAAGTGCAGCAGAATGCCGTCCTTCGATATGCGCAACAGTTTCAGCGGCGGAAACAACGCGGCTTCGATCTTCTTCGACGCGGCCGCGTTCTCTTCCGAAGCCGCGCCCGCTGGATTGTTCTTGTCCGCGGTCGCAGCCTCAGTTTTGGAAGACTCGTTGACCGATGGTTTGTCGCGATTCGCTGGTCCGACGCTGGCGGTGTCTTCGAGTGTGTCGTCGTCCGGCGGCAATTCCTTCGTTTGCTTCGCGCCGATCTTCACGTTCGCATTCTTGGCGTCCGCCACCAAGGCTTCGTCTTGAGCCGCCGGCATTGCGACCTTGTCGACATTCTCAAGCCGACCGACTTCGGCCAGAGCCGCTGCGCCCGAAGGCTTTTGTCGTGCCGCATCGCCGCCGGCGCCAGAGTCGGAAACATCCCGAATTGACTCGACAGCCGAACGGCGTCCAAACGTCAGTCCGCTGAGTACCGTCGGATCGCGCATCACCAAACTGATCCACCCGACGGCCACCAGCAATAGAACCACTAACAAACCAGTCCGTCGCCACGACGTCTTGGGCTTGAGGTAGTCCGGCAGTGCGCGATCAATCGAGCCGGTGTCTTGAGAATTCAACGCGGTCGAAATTGAGGGGAACGGTTGATGGTCTGCGCCGAGCGCGATCGAACTGAGACCGTCGTTGGCCGTCATGATGTCGCTGGTCGCCACTGGACCGAGTGCGTACATGCGAGCCCGAGTTTCTGGCCGCACGTCCACTGGCTCACCCAACACGAGTGTGAGGATTTGATGGCAAGCGGACACCTCGGCCAGATGCACGTCCGAGTCGAGGCAAATCTTCTCGACGTCAGCGATGTTGCTCGGCGCGAGCACGTTGTCGAGGTACTCCGAAACCACGTTCGGCTCGATGCCGACCGCCGGACCGCTCAGTTC
>CAYSHJ010000752.1:0-2344 GCA_964430385.1 uncultured Planctomycetaceae bacterium | reverse complement strand
CGAACCGTGAAAGAGCGGCGTCTCCCGTTTGCATCCCAAGGAGACGAAACGCGTTGGGGGGCAGCATGGCGCCGCCGACATCGCCTACCGCCGGTAGGAATAGTGGTAGCCCGTCGGCGAATGACTTCACGACCGTCACGTGAGTCATACCCGCGGGGTCCGTTGTTTCGGTAATCTCTGCGACCGCCTCGACGGCGTCGTCGGCTTCCGTTCGATAGGACCATCGGGTGGTCTGCGGGCTTCCGCTGACGGAGGCGTTTGTGGCGAACAACTCGGCGTAGCGATCGACGGCCGTCAACCGCCGACTGGCATCATAATGCTCGACGCGGATGCGCTCGAATGATTCGTTCACCGGCTCGCGTAGGGTCACGACGCTGCCCATCTTGGGACCAAGTTCCAGGTACTCGCGTTTTTCGACCGTAACCATGACGTTGTCGTCGTTGAGCTTCTGATGCACGGTGAGTTGACCGTCCTGGTCGTACGTGTACAGCTCCAAGTCCACGCCATCGCGGTTGGCAATACGAACGACCTGACCCGCGGCGTCATAATGGAAAAAGCGGTTCTCGCCACACGAACTACACGAGGCGTTCTCCACGCCCATCACTCGGTTGCCATCGTATTGCAGGGCCATCGCCCGGTCCGTAACCGCGTTGCCGGAAACAGTGGGGGTCACGGTCTGCAAAAGGCCATTCGCGTCATAGGCGAACTGGAAGTAGTCATTGGAACCGGCCTCGCCGCAGAACAGCCTCGTCAGCGCACCCGTCGCGTCATACTGGTAGAATGAAAGGACCGACTGATCCGCGCGCAGCACTTTCTTAATCCGAAATGATGTTGTCCCCGGCGCGTTCTCGAAACGATACGTAAGTCGATCCCGCGTGGAGGTCAAGACAAGTTCCTCGCCGCCTGCGACGGCGCTCGCCCCTAACGTCCAACCCTGCAAGTAAGGTGGCGGTGGTGTGAAGATTACCGACTCATCGCAACCTGGAATCCGCACCTGTAAGTCGCCGTTTTCCAGTGTCTCCACCCGCGCCAGCTTAAGCGGATCATCGCCCCCGCTGACCCCCACGCTCACATCGCCCACCGTTGAATTGCCCACCAGCTCGCAAATGTTAGGCTTCTGTTTGCCGCAGCCCTGTTGTCCACACCCGGCGCAGCAATGGCACTGTTCGTTGACGACGGCGTTCATCCGCACCGTTTGCGTACCGGATCGTTTCCAGCACAAACGTTCGCCCTGGCCCGTAGGCGTCTCCATGTCCAGTTTCCAGAATTCAAACGTGAGCGTAACGGTGCTCGTCCCCTTGTATCCTTTAAGCGAAAAGCGGAACTCGTCGGTGAATGGGAAGCAACTCCACTTATCGTCGACTGCCTCGGTGCCGGTTGCATCCCAACCACCCCAGAACGCCTTGACCGCATTCCCGTCGTACGTGGCCATGGCGACGATAAAGTCCGGCGTCTGCCCGCCGGGGCTGGGCTTGACAACGCCGTCAACGATTTCGCCATGGGTGAAGTCCTTATCACAACTCTCAAGGTCAGAACAAAGTGTGCGGACTTTGTTAGCCTCACTGCCGTCCTTCTTGTAGATCGTGACGACTGGGTCGGGGAGGTCCGCGTCGTCGCAATTGACGCATCGCCGCTCCGGCGGCCCAACATTGAGGATGTTGAGAATGCCCTCGCAATCTCGGTCGCAACCAACGGTGAATTGCACCATGGCGCCGGGGCAGCTTCCGGCTGCCGTTACCACGTAGGTGCCGACCGTATCGGGTGTGAACTGATACGAATGCGAGTAAGGCCGGTTGCTGTCAGGCGTCATCGGAAAGCCCGGCAATGTACGGGTGTCAACGGGACCGACGCTCTCGAGCTGGACTTGTACTTCCACCGGCGCCAATATGCAGTTTCCTTCAGGATGTGCGCAAGGCCCACCGAAGTCTGAGCCGACACAACGACAAAAGCTAGCGCTATAAGTAATCGTTACCGGTTCATTCAGGTTGACCTGCGTGCTCGAGACCTGAAGCGAAGCGGAATTGCATGTGCAGCAGATGTGGGCCTCCGTGCTGGCGGGTGCACCGCAAAGAATGCCTAAGACGATCGCTACCACTGGGGCAGCAGCGCGCCGACCGGCATGGCTTATCAACTTGTCATTCCGCATCGAGCCGCCACCGCAATTCTTCCTTCCGTTGCAACGGGTGTTCATCTTTCTCGCCCCTTTGCGTGTTCCGATCTATTCTTCACCGGGCTGCTTCATCCAACCCCTTCGAGCGTGTCTGGCCTTTTCAGCTTCCGGCGTTTCTGGATACGCTGTTTCGATTTCCTCGAGCACGTCAATGGCCTCGTCGACCAGGCCGCG
>CAYSHJ010000751.1:0-4186 GCA_964430385.1 uncultured Planctomycetaceae bacterium | reverse complement strand
GCCGTCGCGCTCAGATTGAGAGCTTGCAGGTTCGACAGCGACGACAGCAGCTCGATGCCGGCGTCCGTGACGTTGCAGCGCGACAGATCCAGCCGCCGGAGCGTCTTCAATCCTTTCAACGGTTCGAGGCCGGCATTCGTGATCTCAGCTCCCTCGAAATTCACGGCCGTGATTTCCCCGTTGTCATTCGTCGCGACCTTCGCCACCGTCGAGAGCGCCTGTGGCAAATTGTTCTGATACTCGGCCAACGCCTTCAACAGCGGATCGGGAGAATGCACGATCTCGCAGTTCTTCAGCGATTCGTGCAGCTTGTCGAGGTCTTTCTGTGGCAGATAGACGCCGTTGAGCCTCAGCCGCTTGAGCTTTGTCAGCCCGGTGAGATGATCCAATCCAGCGGCGACTTGTTTGCAGTCGCTCAAGTCCAACTCGATCAGATTGGTCAGCGGCTTGAGATTCACCAAGCCGGCTCCGTTGACGGACGTATTGTCCAACCACAGGAACTCAAGTTGCGTGAGATCTTTGAGCGCCCTCAGTCCCTGCCCGGTCACCTGTGTGCCGCGCAGGCCCAAGCGTTTGAGTTGTTTCATCGCCGGCGCCAGTTTGGCTAACTGCCCGTCGGACATGATCGTGTTGGACAGATTCAGCACTTGTAGCTTTTTCATTCCGCCGACAATCGTCAGGGCCGAGCCGGTCACTTTCGTGTTCGACAAACCGAGGATCGTCAGGTTCGTCAGCGACGACAGATTCGCGAGGCCCGGGTTCGTGATGTCCGTGTGCGCCAGATACAGCTCCTGCAACCCGGTCAATTGGCCAACATGCTTTAGCCCCTCATCGCCGATCGGCGAGCGATTCAAATCGAGCGTTGTTAGTTTCGACAGGCTGAGAAGTTGCTTAAAACCGGCCGACGAGATCTTGTTGCCGTTCAGCGACAGCCATCGGAGTTCCTGGAGTGCTCCGACGTGCTGAAGTCCGGCGTCGGTGATTGGGCAATCCATCAGCCGCAGTACGGTCAGCTTGGGGACTTCCGTAAGAGTGGCCAAATCGCCATCTTGCACGTTCAACGTGAGCGTTACCCCACTCGCATCCCGCAAACCCTGCGTGAACACGATCTCGGTGTTGGGCAGCAAGGCCATCAAGCTCAATGCTCCACTTACCGAAATGCGCGTGCCGCGCAGGTACAGATTTTTCAGCTTCGTCAGTGTGGCGAATTGAGACAAACTCGCGTCGCTGACGACCGTGTTGTCTAGCCACAGCTCTTCCAATTCGCTCAGCGCCGCGACGGAGTTCATCCCCGCGTCCGTGACCTTCGTGCTCAACAGGCTGAGCTTTTGCAACGACTTCAACACCTTCAGTTGTTCCAGCCCCGCGTCCTCGAATCGAGCATGCTGCACATTGACGGCGATCACTTGCTGCTTCCCATCAAGTCGCACCTGTCCGATCACGCCGAGGGCGGCCTTCAAGTCGCCGCGCGATTCCGCGAGCGCGATCAACAGCGGGTCGGTTGGATACGCGATTTCACACTTTGGCAGAGCTAGCTTCAGCTCGGCGGCTTGAGCCGCGCTGACTTGAGTGCCGATCAGGTCGAGTTGCTCCAATTGCGTCAGCGATTTCAAGACCTCGATGCCGGCACCGGTGACTCGCGTCCACACCAGCGACAGCCGTCGGAGGTTCATCAACCCGCGCAGATGCGACAGGCCTTCGTCGCTGACCGCAGTCTCACGCAGGCTCAGCAGTTCCAATTTGCTCAGCGCTGCCAGCGATTTCAGGCCCGCGTCGCCAACGCCCGTTTGATCCAGCCACAACGATCGCAATTCGGTCAGCTTGCCGATCGACGCCGTCGCCGGATCGGTGACTCGCGTCCGAATCAAACTCAGCGTTTGCAGCCGGCTCAGCCCTTCGAGCTTTTTGGCCCCGGCGTCCGTGATCGCGCCGTTGACCAACGTGAGGTTCGTCAGTTGGCTCAGCCCGCGCAGCAAGTCCAGCGTCGCGTCGGTCGCCGTGGGGGGCAGGGCCAATGATTCCAATTGGCTCAAGCCGCGGATCGGTTCCAGTCCTTGGTCCGTGACGGTCGTCGCGGCCAAGCTGATCCCGGTCAACTGCGTGTGCTTGGCGAGCACCGCCAGATCGCCGTCCGACGTGTTGCGGTTGAGCGTCAGCACGCTGTCGGCCCACACGCCTTGCGGAAACGCGATCGCCAACTCGCGTCGCCGCTGGCCAAGACTCAACACGCTGTCCATCGTCACCTGCGTTTGCGACACATCAAGCTGCCGCAACTCGGTGAGTTCGACCAATCGAAGCAATCCGGCATCGGTGACTTTGGATTCGATCGCCCACAGGACTCGCAGCCTGCGCAGCTCGGAGGCAACAGCGAGCGCATCATCCGTTGCGGCGGGAGGCAACACCAGCACCTCAAGGTCCGACAGTGCTTTCAACGATTGCAAACCGACATCCGTGATCGCGGTCATGGAAAGGTTGAGCGCCTTCAACTCCTTGAGGCCGGCGACGAGCGACGACAGCCCCGTGTCCGTGACCCTCGTGCCGACGAGGTTCAAGACTCGCAGCTTGCTCAACGACTTCATCGAGTCGAGTCCCGCGTCGGTGATCGCCGTCTCGCCGAGGTATAACTCTTCCAGCGATTTCACCGACGCGACCGCCAGCAATCCCGCGTCCGTGATCTTGGTGCCACGCAGGTCCAACACAGCCACGTGCGGTAAAGACTTCAGCGGCTCCAGTGATTCATCGTTGCAGCGCGGATGATTCAACAAATTGACGTGAATCACTTGCCCGTTCTCATCCGTTTGAACGGCCGCACCAAAGTCTCGCAAGGTCTTCGTCGCCTGTGCCGTGGCGGCCTCTTGCGCTTTGGCAAGCTCTTCCGTCAACGGTTTGGATTCGGACTTGAACTTCGGTCCGATTAAGGAAGGCTTCGCAGCGGCGACTCCGTGGGACTGCGGAGCGGCGGCGGCGGGCGCACTGTTGCCAGGGGTTGAGGCCGCACTCGTAGCCGATGTGCCCGGAGTGGGAGCGGTCTCGCCCCCGCCGCAACCCAGCAGCACGA
This sequence comes from uncultured Planctomycetaceae bacterium, assembly GCA_964430385.1. Classification (GTDB taxonomy): domain Bacteria; phylum Planctomycetota; class Planctomycetia; order Planctomycetales; family Planctomycetaceae; genus CAYSHJ01. Next base: position 1,128 of record CAYSHJ010000751.1, on the reverse strand, counting down.
TGCTGATCACAAGCGAACTCGCCACAGGCGATCGCGCTCGGGTGCCGACCGTGAATGACATCCCCTTAGCCCTTCCAACGTTCGCGGAATCACGCTTGTCGTGTTCTTGCTAGCTCACCAGTCTCGTTCACCAGCCAGACAAGCTGGCTGGGGTCAACTCATACAGTCGAACTAAGCGACCCGCTGGTGAAAGGCTACCAACGGCCGAGCCTCGCGGAAACCAATTCTTGCGGGGAAGTGGCCAATCGGTAGTGGTCCGTGACAAGTACAGTCGTGTTGGCCACCGAGTCCATTTGTCACTGGCCGTTTAGCACTTCTTGAACTTGCTTCAACGCCAAATCCAGACACAGCGCGATTTCTTCGGGAGCAAACCCGGAGTTCGTCATCCGCACGATCAGACTCCGTTCGCCCTTCGACAGCCGACGCGAACGATTGGGAGACGATGTTCGATCGTCAGCGATGCAACTGGCCTGCGACCATTCATTCCGCTTCGCCCGAAACGGTCCCACGTCCACAGCCCCATCGTTTTCCAGGGATGCCACCTGCGGGAAATCGCTCAACACGGCTTCCCATGCGGCGATGTCTCGATCGAGTTCGTCTTCCAAAGACCTCAGCAAACCGGCATACGCCGCAACTCGCGCGTCGGATGCCGTGGGCACAGTCGCAGTCTTGTCACGCCGAGACGCGACCAGCACGCCCGCCAAAAAACTTGATCCCACCAAAAGACCGATGACGAGTGGTGACATTCCGTTGTCCCCTCCCTAGGTTGCGTGACGAGTTGATCTATTGGCAAGAGTGTGCTGTGAGTGGAAGCGTTGACACCGTTCGCCCCCTCACCCTAGCCCTCTCCCCCGAAGCAGGGGCGAGGGGATCGGAACTCATAAAGTGCACTGTCGTATTAACCGTGGTCATGACCGTGATCGTGATCGTGCCGGTGATCATGGTCGTGATCGTGCCCGCAGTCGTGGTCATGATCATGATCATGATCATGGTCGTGGCGGTGGTCATGATCGTGATCATGGTCGTGGCGGTGGTCATGATCGTGATCATGGTCGTGACCACAGCCTTCGTGTTCGTGCTCCAGTTCGGTGGCGGCTTGATCGAGGAAACACTTCTCGGCGACTTGGT
>CAYSHJ010000750.1:0-2128 GCA_964430385.1 uncultured Planctomycetaceae bacterium | reverse complement strand
GCGGCCGCGTTGTTGTTGACAATCAGAGCGTCCTCGGCTCCAGTCAGCGTGCGCCAGGCCGCATGCAATTGATGCCCTCGATATCGCCGCTCGGCCGTTTCGAGATCGACCTCGACGTTGCAATGCCCTCCGAGTTCCGCGAGAGCCGCGCGCGCCGAGTTCGAGAGCGGCGCTCGGCCCAGGCCGGTGTGCAGCACAATTCCCGTCGCGTTGATCACGCGGCAAAGTGTCTTTTGTTCGGCGACTCGCGCGTGGTGTTGAACCTGTTCGGCCAACAGCTCGATCCACTCAAGACGGCTCAAGCCGCGCTGCGTTCGTTCGCCCGGCAAACCGTTTGCGTCATGGGCCATGACCTGCTGGCGAGCATGTTGCAACGCATCCCGTACCCACGGCACAACGACTTCGCGTCCGTGCGCATCGCACAATGCCGCAACAGTCGAATGCCCCATCACGTCTTGCACAGGGGGCAATTGTCGGAGCACATCGGACGACACCCGGCTGACTCCCAACTCGGCGGAGCAAATAATGTGAGAATAACGGACAGTCATTGTCCGTCGTTTGAAACTTTGTTCCAGTCCCACGACTTTCGTGGAGCAGGTTTTCAACGTGCTCGAGACGAAAACGACGGGACACGTTGGAGATGTGCCTGACCTCGATGAGGACGAACAAGTCGGTTAGAAAGATTTTTCCAAAAAGTGTGTCGTTTTCGTTTGCGACGGTTGTGGAACCGCGGTATGGTGTTGCCCCATTGAGTGGGCTTCACGCCCAATTGATCTTTGAAAATTGGTTGATTGTGGGTTTCTAGCCCAATACGATCGCCGCCATGTCGCTCGATCAATTCATCACCGGCGAAGCGAAGCGGACCATTGATGACCGCTTCCGCATCACGCTCCCGCCCGAAATGGCGGAAGCCGTTTCGGACACGGAAGGGAATTGCATCCTCGCCAAGGAACGTGCCGGGTGCCTGAGTTTGTGGCGGGCATCCGACTGGCAAAAGAGGCTCGACGACGGTGTCACGCTGATCAAACAGAAGATCCACGCCGGACGCATGGAGTCGCGCTGGAGCCAAGTCCAACGACTCGGCCGACTGCTCTCCACTCGCTCCCGCACGGTGACGCTGGCGAATCGCTCACGGTTGCTGATCCCTGAGGGCTTCCGCGAGTTCCTCGATGTGCCCGTCAATCAGGACGTCATGGTCATCGGGGCAGCGATCTGCGTGGAGATTTGGAATCCAACCGCGTGGCTCGAAACATTGCGTCATGACATGCCCGAGTTCGGGCCGCTGTTCACAGATTTGTCCGCGTGAATTCGCCAGATCCGTGTTCCGCCTGCGAGCATGGTCAAGGAGGACCGCCTTTACGTTCGCAGGCGGAACACGCGCCTGGCAAAACGACTTTGAAACCCACACGGGCAACCACCTCACATGCCCGGTTCGAGACTGAACAGCGAAGACTCATTCAGTGTCTTCAAGTCCCGCTCACCCCGAATGCAGCCCTCCAAGGCACCACGGAAGGCGCATCAGGCAGGGATGCCGCTTGTTGTCTCGACCGGGCATGTGCCTTTTTGTGTTCGTAGTTCCGCCTTCCGCTCGCACCCAAGCTCTGCTTGGGCACGCCGGTCTTCCAAGCTCTGCTTGGCGCACCCAGCGTACGACTCGCGAAGCGGAGCTTCGGGGAAGCATTCCCAAGCGGAGCTAGGGAACGAGCGTTACGAGCGAACTCATGCGATCACGCCGAGAACTGGCTTGCCGGTCGCGACGGGGAGCGGCCGATTGAGACGGTCGCGAAGTTCGGTGTGTGGGTTGATGCCCATTAAGTCGAAGACGGTCGCGGCCAGGTCGCCAAGATGCACGGGATCGCGATCAGGATAGGCGCCCTGTTTGTCAGACGCGCCGTAAATGTATCCGCGCTTCGTGCCGCCGCCGGCGAGCAAAACCGTGTAGCAACTCGGCCAGTGGTCGCGGCTGATGTTCGCGTTGACGCGCGGCGTGCGGCCAAACTCGCCCATCCACACGACCAACGTATGATTGAGAAGCCCTCGCTCGTCCATGTCTCGTAGCAGCACGGGCAACGTGTGCTCGGTGAGCGGCAGGTGCCGGGCCTTGAGAATCGGATACATACGCGTATCG
>CAYSHJ010000749.1:0-3484 GCA_964430385.1 uncultured Planctomycetaceae bacterium | reverse complement strand
ATCGAGTTGTGCCAGACCGTCGCCGAAACGCTCGGCGGCGAGCGAGCGTTGGATGTCGACGCGATCTTGCTGATCATCGAGCACGGCGACTACCCGACGAATGAATTCGGCCAGATTCAGTACCCTCGCTTCGAACTCTTCCAAGAGATCATCAAGGTTTTCAAAGCCAGCGATCGCAGCGTGCCGGTGTTTGTCGACAAGCATTTGTCCTACGACCACCGTAAAGCCGCGCAAATGGTCGCCACGGCCAAAGAACTGAAGTTCGGTTTAATGGCCGGATCGTCGCTGCCGGTGACGTGGCGGATTCCGGAGTTCGACCCGCCGCTCGGCACGCCGTTTGACGAGGGCCTGGCGGTCATCGGCTATGACCGCGGCACGTTCGAGATTTATCTATTCCACGTGCTCGAAGTTTTGCAAAGCATGCTCGAACGTCGCGCCGGCGGCGAGACGGGGGTGAAGTCGGTGCAGTGCCTCTCCGGCGATGCCGTTTGGAAAGCCGGCGACGAAGGCCGCTGGTCGTGGTCACTGCTGGAGCACGCTCTGTCGAGATGCCCCAGTCGCAACTACGGCAAAGTCCGCGAAGAAGTCAAGAACCCGCTCGTCGTGCTGATCGAGTACACCGACGGTACGAAGGGAGCGGTCTTCAATCTCGTCGAAGCCACGTCTGACTTCGCATTCGCAGGAAAAATTCGTGGCCGAGCCGAACCGGTCTCGACATGTTTCTACCTGCCGGCCCCGCCCGGCGCGAGGTTCTTCGATCCGCTGACGTTCAACATCGAAAGATTCTTCACCACCGGCCGACCGACGTACCCGGTTGAACGGACGCTGCTGACGAGCACGATCTGCGATCACGCTTTGCACTCACACAAAGCCGGCGGCAAAGTCATCACCGACACGTCGTTGACGATCAGATATCAACCACCCGAAGACGACGGCCACTTCCGTGGCCAGTTCATCGACCGGACGTGACGTAGTGGTCGAACCATTCGAGGTTCCGGGTCATGCAGTCCCACAGCAACCGTGGCTCTTCGATGCCGTGGGGCGTGCGCGGATAGATGATCATCTTGGTTGTGCAGCCCTGGCGTTTGAGGGCGTTGTAGAGCTCCTGCCCCTGCGAGAGCGGCACGCGTTCGTCGCGTTCGCCGTGCTGGATCAAAGTCGGTGTGGTCACACCCTTGACCTGAAACATCGCCGAGTGCGACCGATAGATATCGAGTTTGTCCCAGAACTCGCCGCCGAAGTAATCGGGCAGGAAACCGGGGATATCGGCCGTGCCCGTGAAGCTCATCAGGTTGGTGACGCCGGCTCCGACCGACGCGGCGCGAAAGCGCTTGGTTTGCGTGATCGTCCACGAAGTCATAAACCCGCCGTAGCTCCAGCCCATCACGCCCAGGCGATCCGGATCAGCGAGGCCCTGTGCGATCACATGATCGACGCCGGTCGTCAGGTCTTGAAAATCGCCGCCGCCCCAATCGCCGTAGTTGGCGTACCGAAAATGTTTCCCATAGCCGCTGCTGCCGCGCGGGTTTGGTCGCAGAACCGCGTACCCCCGCGACGCGAACGCCGCGATTGGATACGTGCTGGCATTGCCATCGAATGTCTGAGTAAAGACACCCATCGGCCCACCGTGAATCACCAGCAGCAGCGGATAGCGTTTCCCTGGCTCAAAGCCGACCGGGTAGGTCAACAGCCCCTCGATTTCCAGGCCGTCGGTCGACTTCCAGAGAATCGTTTCGGTGCGACCTAGCGGAGGCTTGGGTAGATCGTGATGAACGCGACTCACCGCCACTGGCTCGAAATGTTCGACACCGCTGATGAAGGCTTCCGGCGGTTGATCCAGCGTCTCCCAACTGAAGCCGAAGTGCGTGCGTCGAGCATTCAGCGACACGCCGCCCAGCGACATTCCGGCGCCACTTCGGATTTCGACCGGCGACCCGCGTAACGGCAGCGTGAGCAGCTTCAAATTCGTGCCTTGCAGTTCGGTGAAGAACAGCTTGCCGCCGTCAGCCGACCAACCCACGAGTTCCGAGTATCGTCCGAAACCATCCTGCGTGTCGTCCAGTTTTCTCGGAGAGCCACCCTTCGCGGAAAGCACCTGCACGGTCCGAGTTCCCGCCCACGTCGGTGGATTGTCGCTGGCGGTATAGGCGATCCACAGTCCATCGGGCGAAAACAGCGGTGACGACTCGGCCGCCGCCGTGTTGACCAGCGGCTGCACGGTTCCCGTAGCGACGTCGACCAGCGCGAGATCAGCGGTCGACCAATCGTCTGGGCTGGGCGATCGCGAATGAGCAAACACAATCGTCCGACCGTCCGGCGACCAATCAAATGCGGCCCGCCCCGGCCGGCTGGAATCGCTCGCCAAATTCCATGTCCCCGTCGTCAGCAAGCGCGGCTCACGCTGCAACGTGGGTGGCGTAGTGACCTTGATCACCGACAGGCGACTGAGCTTGACGTTCTCATCGACGACCCTGGCATCGTTTTTTTCGCGAGTCCGTTGTTCATCCTCGGGCGTGAGCGGATCGAGAGCCGCGAAGGCCAACGAGCGACCGTCGGGCGACCACTTGAAGCTGCTGACATCGCTCTTGGCCTCCGTGACTTGCACGGCCTCACCGCCGTCCGGTCGAATCAACCACAGATTCTTCTTGCCCACGCGGCTCGACACGAACGCAATCCATTCTCCATCGGGCGACCATTGAGGATCGTCACACGACTTCTCCCCCTGCGTGAGCTGCCGCGCCTGGCTGCCATCCACGTTGGCCAAGTGGACGTGAGTTCGATATTCGCTCTGGTCACCTTCCATCACGGCCAGTCGAACGGTGTAAGCCACCCGTTTGCCATCCGGAGAAACTTGCACGGTTCCGATGCGCTTCACCTGGATCATCAGCGACGGCGACCATTCGTTTGGCATTTTGGTGTTCTCGGCTGAGACGGCTGAGGCCAACAGCGTGGCCAACGGGATGATCGGCAGAAAGTATTTCATCGCAAACCATAAACCGTTGATTCCAATTTTAGTCGTCTGCGTCATGGTAAGTCTGCTCTCATCAAGTTCGCCGAGGGAGGGGGAATGTGCCGTACCATCCTAGGCACGGTGGTGGACTTCACTGATACCGAAGACGGGAGTGGGAAGTCGTTCCTGTCGCGCCTTAATCTGCAAGGCTAAATACAGAGAATAATGACGTGATTGGTGCAAATTGCCGCCATGAAACCACAACGCTGGCTGTTGTGTCGGCTTCCACATATTGCGCAATTCACCTTCCCAAGGACCGGGGTCTTTCGTGGTGGCGGAGCCTAAACCCCAGCACTTCCCCACGCGGTCGGCGACTTCCTGCGAGATGAGCCGGGCCGCCCAACCGTTCATCGATCCGTAGCCCGTGGCATAGACGATCAAGTCGGCCGGCAAGACGGCGCCGCCCGTCAGCACCACGGAATCTTCTTGGATTCGCTCGATGTTGACGCCGCTGCGCAGCTTGATCCTGCCGTC
>CAYSHJ010000748.1:0-3848 GCA_964430385.1 uncultured Planctomycetaceae bacterium | reverse complement strand
GGAGACATGCACGTATCCGCCAATGTCCAACGTCACGTTGGCCGCGCTAGCCCCGATGATGCCGTCACCCGGATGGTCAATGAACATCGAGTTGCCGCCGCCAGTCTCGACCTCATAACCCAGGGTGGAATGTTCCGCCGTCACCGGGAAGCTCTCCTCGAAGTCAACCACGGGTCCAGGGATGCCCGGAATCTCCGCCAATGCTTCGGACCACTCACCACCATTGATGTTGATTTCGACTCCGGTCGCAGTCGCAGTCACCCCGGGAATGCCAATCAGCTCAGCCGAATCGACGGTCGCCTTCAGCGCATAAAACTTCGGCATGAATTCGTCAAAGCCCGGCAACTCCGCCAGCGTCGGCGTCATCAGCACCATGCCGATATCAACACCGCTGACCTGCAATCCAACGCTGTTGGAATTGGAACCGTTGACTCCGATGAAAGCCTGCGCGTTGCTGATCCCCAGCTTGATCGTCTCAACATCCAGCCCCGTGATGTGCGAAAAGTCTGACGAGATCGCCAATCCGCCGACCGTCGCCGGAGTTTGAGGCAGCGCGTTCAGCGCGGTGTCGAGGATCTGTCCACCCAACGCACCGAGGTTCGCCGGAATGCCGGTCGCAACACTGACCGTCTGACCGCCTCCCATCTCAAAGCTCAGTCCGCCGGAGACATGCACGTATCCGCCAATGTCCAACGTCACGTTGGCCGCGCTAGCCCCGATGATGCCGTCACCCGGATAGTCGATGAACATCGAGTTGCCGCCCCCGGTCTCGACCTCATAGCCCGTGGGATTTCCACCGGAGGCTGGGAAACTCGCCTCGAAGTCAACCACGGGACCAGGGATGCCGGGAATCTCCGCCAGAGCTTCCGACCATGAACCTCCGTTGATGTTGATCTCGACTCCGGTCGCAGTCGCTGTCACACCAGGGATGCCGACCAGTCTCGCCGAGTTGACGGTCCCCTTCAGTGCATAAAACTTCGGCATGAGTTCGTCGAAGCCCGGCACGGCAGCCAGTGTCGGCACCATGAGCACCAGGGCGAGATCCACATCGGTGACCTGCAATCCAAGACTGTTAGAACCTGGATCGTTGGCGTCATAGGGACCGTTCACACCGATGAAGACCTCAGCATCGCTGAGGCCGACGGTGATTGTTGCGACCTCAAGACCGCTGATCGACGAAAAGTTGGACCCTACGGTCAGTCCCGGAACTCCTGCGAAAGCATCCATCACGGGGCTGATCGCATCCTGGATTACCGCCCCGGCGTTGGCGGGGATGCCGGTGGCCACTGTCACCGTCGTCAAACTGCCCAATTCAAAATGGAACGTACCGGTGACATGCAGGTATCCCTCTAAATCCAATGTTCCCGAGACCGTGAGTGATGGATCAACTCCTGCGAAGTAATCCTGATTGAGGAATTCTCCCAGGCTGTCCGCCGCATCAATCGTGTTCGTCACGAAGGAATTGCCACTGCCGATGGCGAATTCGCGAGTGACCAGCGTCAGCCGATCCGCCTGCGCGACCACTTCAAAATACCGCGAGCCCTAGGCGAATCCGTAGAGGTGTTCGCCGGCGGAAAAAGCCCCGGACTGAGAGTCAAACGTCAGGAAATCAAACGTCGTCCCCACATCGGGCACGAAGCCATTTTCTAGTTCGATGCGCAACGAGCCATCGAGAGCCGCCGCCCCAGCGACATGCACTTGGTCAAAACTGGTGGCCGACCCAATCTCGATCTCCAGCGTGCCACCAACCAATTGCGTGTAGCTGTCAACCTCGTGCGTCGAAATCGAACCGGACGCCGCTGCGATCTCGGACGAATGCAGCGATTCATCCCGAGGGGACGGCAGAAAGTGATGAGTGGTGGCGGTGCAGCGAGGACCACCGGAAAGCCGCTGAACGTCGATCGCATCCGATTTCGGATGCCAGAAATTCTGCGACTTTCTTGCGCGCGCCGAGTACCTGGCTCAGCCTTGGCCGAGCCTGCCAGGCAGACCTAGCGTCGAGGCTCCGCCGCGCGCAGTTCGCGGGCTTTGTGGCGGTCGGCTTCGGCCAGCTTCTCGTGGCCCAATTGCCAATACGCTTCGGCGCGCATCGCGAAGGCCTCGGCATCGTGAGGATTCAACTCGATGGCCGCCGTGAAGTCGTCAATCGCCCGATCATTCTGCCCCAGTCGCCAATGGACCTCGCCCCGAGATCGCAGGCACACGGGACACTTTGGATCAATCCGCACGGCATCGTTGTAATCGGCCAAGGCGCGCACCAAGTCTCCCTTTTCAAGAAACATCCCGCCACGGCAATTAAAGGCCTCATGGTTCTGTGGGTCGAGATCCAAAGCGCGATTAAAGTCGAGCAGCGCCAGATCGTGACGTCCGGTCGCTCGCCACGCATCACCTCGGTTGCGGTATGCGATGATCATTTCGGGATCGAGCCGGATCGCTTCCGAGTAATCCTCCAAGGCTTTCTGGTAATCGCCCTGCTCGAACCACAGATTTCCGCGATTGTGCCAAGCGCCCACCAAAGTCTTGTCACGTTGCAGCGCGGCGTTGTAATCGCTCAGTGCTTTGCCGGAATCATTCAGAGTGTCCCAGACGTTGCCTCGACGGAAAAACAAATCGCCGTCGTCGGGGTCGAGTTCGATCGCGGCGGAATAGTCTGCGAGGGCCTTGGTATCTTCCCCATGGCGGAGCCACGCATCGGCACGGCTGCACAGCGCACGTTTGCTTTCCGGGTCATGTTCCAAGGCCGCGCTAAAGTCCGCGATCGCCTGGTCGAGCTTCTCGCAGTTCAGCCACGCCAGCCCACGGTTGAACAGAATCATGGGATCGTTCGGCGACAGTTCCAGCGCGCGGTTGTAGTCCTCCAACGCCTTGTCCATCTGCTTGAGTTCGTCCCAGCAGTTGCCGCGGTCCATGATCGCGGGAACGTATTCCGGGTCGAAGTCCAGAGCCGTGGAGAAGTCTTCGATCGCTTTTTCAAACTGCTGCTTCGCTTCCCAAACCAGCCCTCGGTCGTAGTACAGGTCGGCGTTCTCCGGAGACAGTTCGATGGCCGCGTTGTAGTCCTCAAGCGCTTCGTCCCATTTCTGTTGATCAGCGAGCGCGCCGCCGCGGAGCATGAGTGCTTCGGAATCGTCCTCTTCCAGATGTAGGACTTCCGAGAGGTCTTCGACCGCGCGATCCGGTTCGTCGATCAGAGTGAACACGCGAGCGCGATTGAAGTAATAGGCCGGGACGCTGGGATTCAGGTCGATCGCGGCGGTGAAATCCTCCAAGGCCCGCTCGAAGACTTCCAGCTTGTCCCAGACCAAGCCCCGGTCGTTGAAGAAGTCGGGGTCAGTCGACTCCAGCTCGATGGCGATGTTGAATTCGCGCAGCGCGTCACGTAGGCGACCCTTCTCAAACAGCCGGTTCGCCCGATCGTAATGTCGTTCCGCTTTGCTCACGGTGTTCCTCACGGGGAGTCGTCACCGAGACATGTCATGCCGACTGCTCGACCGGTCGTTAATAACTATCACATGGCCTCCCGTTGCCGCAAGTCAAACTTTTCGTGGCTTTCCAGCAAAGTCACGATTGAACGTGGAACAACGAACTTCGCCCATTGATTGCGAAGCCTCAGGCCGAAGGATATCGTCTTCAGCCGTCGGTACGGGATGTCTCTTTTACACTTTCTAACGAGGATCACTGGATATGTTCCAGCAATCAACCCGCCGTGATTTCATTAAGAACGTGACGGCTGCCAGCGTCGGGGCGTATGTGGGACACGGACTCGCGTTTCCTGACCGAGCTCTCTCGGCCAACGAGGAAATCAATGTCGCCTGCATCGGTGTGGGCGGCAAAGGAGGCAGCGATTC
>CAYSHJ010000747.1:0-6469 GCA_964430385.1 uncultured Planctomycetaceae bacterium | reverse complement strand
CGCGCTGGTCCCACAAGAACCAGCCTGCGAGCCTCCGGGCATCGCTCCACAACTTAAGACAGCCGCCTCCATTCCAGGAGGCCATGATGAGTATCAAGTCGGTCAAGCTGACACGCGACTCGCTGGCGATTTGACGGTTTTCGGCGATCCCACGCCGGTGGCCGTTCGCGCGTGCAGCTTACCTTGGACGTTCGGCTTTGCCATGTTCGTTCCGTCTCGTCAACTCATCCGTATTTCGAGATTCGCAAAAAACGACCGTTTATTGCGACATGGATCAATCCACTTCCACAAAAAACGCCTCATTTGAGGGTGTGTGGCTCGCGTGAGGCGGTTGCCGCCACGTCTACGGCTCGGTCGCTTTCCGCCTCGTCGTTCTTTCATTCAGCGTCACACATCGCTTTTGTCGAGCCCAGCACCGCGACGGATAGCCAACGTGCCAAACTTCGCCGTGATCTGATCCGCCACTCGATCGAGTTCCTGATGACGCATGCGGTCAGGAAGATCGAAGAGTTGCTGCTGAGATGTACCGGAGTTATCAAGTTTATTGACACCGATCCCCAACAGTCGTATCGGCAGATGACGCGAAGGTAGGCGTTTCGTCAGCAGTTCGACAGCGGCTTCCAGCAAATCCCGGGTGATGTTGGTCGGTTCCGCAAGTGTCATTGAGCGCGTGATCGTCTTGAAGTCGGCGAACCGCACTTTCAACTCGACCGTGCGACCCTTGATGTCGTGCTGTCGCAAGCGGCGGGCCACCTGTTCGACGAGTTCCACCAACCAGGCTCGCAGCACCGCCATATCGGCGATGTCTTCCGCGAACGTGGTTTCGTTGGAAATTGACTTGGCCTCGCGATCGGGCACAACCCGCCGATCATCAATTCCGTGGGCAAGCTGCCAATAGTGCTCACCGGACGCCCCGAATAAGTCGTTGAGCGTGTCGAGCGGTACTTGTCGCAGTTGACCGATCGTGCGAATCGCGAGTCGCTCGAGGACTTGTCCGGTGACTTGACCGACACCCCACAGTCGCCCGACCGGCAGCGGATCGAGAAATGATTGTATTTCACCGGGTTCGACGACAACGAAGCCATCGGGCTTCTTCAGGTCGCTGGCGATCTTGGCGACGAATTTGTTCGTTGCCACGCCGACCGAGGCAACGAGCCGGAGATCCGCGCGGATACGCTGCTTGATCTGCCGGCCGATTGCGGCGGATGGACCAAAGATGGATTCGCTGCCGGAGACATCAAGAAAGGCTTCGTCGAGTGACAGCGGCTCGACCAATGGAGTGAACTGCTCGAAGATGTCTCGAATCTGCCGGGACACCGAGGCGTAGTAGTCGATCCGTGTCTTGACAAATACCGCGTGCGGACAGAGTCGCTTGGCACGGGCAGCCGCCATCGCACTGTGAACGCCGAACTTACGGGCCTCGTAGTTCGCCGTAGCCACGACCCCCCGACCTTCCGCCGAACCACCGACGATCACCGGCTTGCCAACGAGTGATGGGTTATCCCGTTCCTCGACCGAGGCGTAAAAGGCGTCCATGTCGATGTGGAGGATCATCCGATACTCAGGTCGGCTAATTGCCGACGCAACCGATCTTTTTCTTGGTTTGAAATGTGTTGCCAGTCGTTGCCTAGTAAACCGGCCAACGTTGCCCAAAGCAAGTTGACGCTTTGAAAGGCCCCCTTCCGAAGAAGAGGGCCGTTCGTCAGGTGGTCCTGCCTGACATTTGATGGACGTTCCGATCACTCGGACGTGAGTAGAAAATCTTGTGGAGTCGGTCTCGGTAACGCTGCTGATATTGCTCTTTCTCGGCTACGTCGTCGACCCCGAAGCCGATGACCGATCCGTCCTTCATGAGCCACACTTCGGTGACTGCGGTGCTACTGAGAAGGCAGAACACCGCGAGCGGGGAAACAAACTCGTTGGGAAGAAGGAACGAGCCAATGTGAGGATCGTTCGCGCCGCCTGAGTTCCAATTTTCCGCGGGAGTGATCTGAATTCCGAGTGTGCGTTCGATGATCGCTTTCCCTTGCTTGGTAACGTCGCAAAGGACGCGGTACATGTGAGCGTCGGACTCCGCAGTTAGCGGGACGATACCGTACTCCTCAAGTTGCCTCATACTTTCGATTCGCTTCATGGCTTTGTCTCCGGTGGGTGAAAAGGAACGACCGGAGCGAGTATGCCACTACTTGAGCTTGTGCTCACGAAGGCAACGGCTGAAGAAGTTGCCGGGAGATTCGATGCCCACTCCTCGTTTCCAATCGCCCCATGCCTTCCTGATGGCAGCGTCATCAAAGACGCCGGACTTCCGTCGGTTCGCGAGATAGGCGGTTGGGTTCTCGAACTTCTGCTTGCCAAGGTGTTGGATTATTTCCTTTTCAATGGCTTACCCTTCGGTCGAGCGACTACTCGATTAGCTAATGGGCTGAAGCGGCGACAGTCCTTCGATTGAACGACACGACTGACATTGCTCGTCGCCGGGTTGCAATCCAACGCAACAGTTCGGCCGGGTCGGATAGATCCCGCAGCGATTGTCTTCGCCAAGGAATTGGCACCTTCGGCCACAATTGGTTTGGAGTATTCCAACCCGACTCAGTCGCTCACAGCAAACGGCTCATTCATTCTTCAGATCATGGTCAAGTGGAACAGGTTCCGAGATCCCCAGATGATGCCAAGCAGGCAATGGAATGATGTCCGCCGATGGGGCCGCTACGGCAAACCAGGCTGCTGGTTGTGGGAATCGAGTCGAAGCCGGGAGTCGTATTTGGTCGGCCAGGGATTGAACTGGAAGCGGCTCCGCTTCGTCGGAAGTACCGTCATCGGGTGGCCCGTGTAGTGATTCTACAGCGACTGGCCAATGTGTGAGCAGCAACTCCTCCGCGCGGGGGCCGTCTTCGCGCAACAAGGTACTGCTTTCGGTGATGTCCTGCGCAGACAACGGCCTCTGGCCGATAAGGTGTTCGTGGCCCGCCAACAATTGCAATCGCAAGTTATTGGCCTGCGCCACGATTTGTGGCGGGCGTGCCTGTGGGCCGACGCGCAACGCTTGAAACAGACTTTCCACAAAGGGATTATGTCGACGGATCCAACGCAGCGGCATGCTTCCGGCTCTCATCAATGGGAATGGTTGAGCATTGTCTCAGCGATTTGTTCCAGATTGGCCATCACGACCGGATCTTGAGGGGTCAGACGAGCGGCTTCCAAGAGCCAATCGTGAATTTGATTCTCTTCGGCCTCCGTCAGGCCTCGGTTTTTGCGTTCCTCGAACAACGCGAGCGCCGCGTTGTTGAGCATCAACGACAACTCGGTTTTTAGCCGCTCGGGACGAGGGGACATTTCGAGAGCGTCACGGAGTCGTTGAAACGCGATGTCATGCCGTCGATCTTGATAGGCGACACGGGCTGCTTGAACTTCTTGCCAGACTTCGAGACCACCGAACTCGTGAATCACCGGCTCATACTCTTGGCGTCCCGACCGTAGATCATCGAGCAACAGCCGAAAGCGGGCACGCGTATGTTCGTCTCCTTCGGGCCACACCGAGGGGGCAACTAATTGACTACCTCGTTCCGCGACTTCAAGAGCATGTTTGAAGTCACCCAGATTCTTCAGGGCATCGGCGAGGCGATAGCAACATTCGTGACTCGTGTTGACGGTGCCAACGAGCGCTTGGCAGGCGGATAAGGCGTCGCGATGTCCGTCGCGAGCCTTCTCCCACGCCATCTCTGTGCGTGTTTGCCAAAGATGTTGACGACATCGAAGCTGATCTCCTGGATCGGGAGAAAGTCGCTCGGCAAGCAGATGGCATTCCTCTGCGAGTTGATAGCGGTCGAGGAGGTATGCCGCTTGGCCCAGAATGCTGAACCAATCCGTCAACTGTCCGCGTAAGCTCAGTTCGAGTTCCGCGACACGCCCCGCGAGGACATCGAATCTTGGCCTCCAGACGTCGCTCAATCGGACAAACCGCTCGCACGCCTGCTGGCGAGTCGCTTGGTCATGGCGAGACAACGCGCCCAACTCGGCCAACCAGCGATTGAGCAGGCGAGTTTGCAACCGTGCGACATCCGTGAGAGCCGCGGCCGACTGGGGATCGAACATCAAATACTGTTCGATGATGTCGATGGCCGATTGAATTTGAGTCGCATCCAACATGTCATCTCGCCAAACTGTGGCGGGGACGTCGCGCAAGTGACGCTCGTAGATCTCGCGAAATAATTGCTGCTTGACCGCCTCGGGAAACTGTGCCTGATGCAACAGGCGGATGTGGTATTCGCGACGGTGCTGACGAGTCTCCGGATCGCATGCGATGTCGGCATGCAGACGCAGCAAAGTGAGCGGCCAACGATCGCGAAGCTCTCGCGAAACCCGCTCAGAAGTGGAATTGGGCAGAAACCGACGCAGTCGCTCCCAGAATTTGTCGCTACGACACAGGAGGCTCCAATGGAGCAGAGCAGCTTCCCAATCGGGATTGGAGGCACGCGGTGAAGAACTTTGTTCCAAATCAATCGCGCGTGCGTGCAACATCACAGTGAGATGATGTCGCGCCTCCTCGTCCTCCGGTTGCAGTTCGAGCCAATTTCGCCAACCGGCAATGGCTTCGTCAGAATAGACGGTGGCAACACTTCCCAAAGGTGTTGGCCCCAGAAGCGTCCACAATCCTGATGGGTTGGCTAGCGAGGATCGTAAGTCTGATTCCAGCCTGACCAATTCACGAATCACGACGCGTCGCGCCTCAGCCAACATCGACGAGGGACCGTTGGTCTCCTTCTCGCTAGGCTCATTCACAATCGGCGTCTGAGACATTTCAAACTCCGCGAGGCTACCGAGAGACTTGGAATTCAAAACTCGTTCGCTCGGGTTGAGGGCCAAGTTGGGTGAATGCGAGATTGCGCGCGACTGTGTCGGACCTATTTTCCGATGACGTTGAAATACTTTAGGATACTACCGATTATAAATACTACAACACAAACACCAATAAATGTGAGTGTCTCAACCTTTCTTTGTGCTTCACATTCCTCGATAATCTCCTTAGACGATTGCGATAGTAGGCGGAGCTGCGCACTGGTGCTCTTTCCGAAGAATTTCGCTCTTCCGAATGCAGCGAGTTTTCGCTGGCCTCGCCACGCGAGCGCATTTCGTTGGTCGTGGGATAATCCCGAATGATTCCACGCTTGCCACCCAATTGACTTGCTCAACTCATCCACAAATGGTTGCCCCGGCAGAACACAGTCTTTTCGTTGATATTCGGGTATTGTGAACAAATTACTCATTACGGCGTCTTTCGTACTTAGGTTACGTTGTTCATTGTTTCGGCACCGAGCGGCTGCCTGGGGTGAGCAGGCCGCCTAGCATCAGGTGTGCAGTAAGATTCTCAATCGATATCTATTCGCGGTCTTGCGTGTCGTGCGCAAGATTCTCAATCGCTTCGAGGAGTCCAGGGCGTTTCGGCTCGACCATCAACTGCAGTTGAGCTCGCGCCTGATCCAGTTCTCGATCATCCGGCACGCCTTTGACACCGGACTCCAATTGTTTGATCGCAGATTCGACTGCGCTGACACGCTCACGAACACGCGGGTCGGACGCTTTGCGCGAGCCGAGCGAGGCAATTCTTCTTTTGAGTTTGTCCCGCAATTCGCCGATTTGATCGATCCAAAAGTCCTTCACCATGGCCGTCGTCACCTCGACGGCTGACTCCTTCGATGGAGGAGCCACGACGTTTTTGAGCTGCTCGTGCAACCGCGCCGCCTTTTCGTTTGCGGCGGACCACAGCCGTTGATTCTTAGTGCGGAGTGCCTCTTCACCTTCGTCGGCAACTTTTTCGACTTCGACCGCGTACGCACTGACCTCGGGGTTACTCGTGTGTTGACTGAGAATGGTCCGGCAGGCCGTCAAACGCCATTGAAAATGGCTTCGAGGTGGGCGCAACTCATCGCGCGGCGGTGTCAACAAGCGTTCGAGATTCCTCATCTCTCGATAAACCGACTGAACGTCAGGATTGACCTCGTTGAGCAGCGTTTGCGCTTTCTGCTCCAAGCGGTTTCCCTCGGCCATGAGCATCGTGCGCCGTTCGGGTTCATCGCACACGCTTTGCAATTGCTGTCTCTGTTCGGCCAAGGCAGAGACCACTCTTCGCATCTCCGGGATTGAAGGAATCGGTATGGTCGGAAAAACCAACCGCACAGGACACTGCACAACGGCGCGTCCATCCGCAGCCAGAACCGCAGCAATGCCGACGAGTTCATTCTTGTCGGTGACGCGCAGCTTCAAGTCGACGGGTGCCCCTCGTCCGGCCGAGTCGGGAATTCCTTCGATGACGATCTGTCCGACCGGCTCTTCTTCTTGGAAGACTGGAATCCTCACGAGATCGTCCTGCTGTGTGCGTTGCAAAGAAATCTGGTATTCGGGTGTCGGTAAGGGCGTGCCGTCAGCGGCGACCAGCTTTCGTCCACTGGCTGTCTCGATCAGGATGGCCTTG
>CAYSHJ010000746.1:0-1712 GCA_964430385.1 uncultured Planctomycetaceae bacterium | reverse complement strand
GGCGCTCGATGAGTTCAAGCGACAGTACCTGGCAGGGAAGAAGTAACCTGATTGACCTCCACCCCACCGGGCTTGCCCCGGTGGTTCACGGGCTTCTGCACTACTCGATCACGGCCGAGGCGAGCAGAGTCAAGCAGTAGTGCAAAAGCCGTTATAACCACCGGGACAAGCCCGGTGGGGTTTTTGATGTCTGGGTAAAACATGGCCAAAGCACGCGCGATTGTGAAACGCCTCAAGGCGGTCAAGAACATTCGCAAGATCACCAAGACGATGGAATTGATCGCCACGGCGCGCTTCAAAAAGTCGATGGACCGAGCGACCGAGGCCGCCGCGTACACGCGCAAAATCTCCGAGATCGTCGCCGACCTGGGAACCGCCAAGCTCAGCTTCACGCACCCATTGCTGAAGGCTCACGAGACGCAGACGAACACCATCCTGCTGGTGTTGACCAGCAATCGCGGTTTGTGCGGCGGCTACAACTCGGCCGTGCTGCGGCAGGCAATGCCGCGGATCAAGGAACTGAAGATCGAAGGCAAGTCGCTGCAAGTGGAATGCTCCGGCCGCCGCGGCCTAGCGTTCCTGAAGTACCAAAAGATCGACGTCGCCGAGCAGTTCACGCAGTTCGAAGACAAGCCCGGTTTCGACGAGATCGAACAAATCGCCAAACGCTACATCGAGCTCTACATCGCCGGAAAACTGGACCGGCTGGACATCGCCTACACCCGCTTCGACAACGCCGCCAAACAATCCCCCGTCGTCGAAACACTGCTGCCCATCGGGCAACTTGGCGGCGCTGGGCGCGGGTCTCCTGACCCCGCCCACTCGGCGGGAGACCTACGGTCCACAAGCGGTGCGGGGTCGGGAGACCCGCGCACAGCGCTGAAGTCCACAATCGACTATGAATTCCTGCCGTCCGCGGAAGAAATCCTGCAAGAGATCGTCCCCGCCGCATTCAAGGCTCGGCTTTTCAAGTGTTTCCTCGACGCCGCTGTTAGTGAACAGATCGCTCGCCGAGTCGCCATGAAAGCCGCCACCGAAAACGCCGGCGACATGATCAAGTCGCTCTCCACCCAATACAACCGAGCCCGCCAATCGCAGATCACATCGGAGTTGTCCGAAATCATCGGCGGAGCGGCGGCGCTGGAGGCATAAGAAGATAAGTCGGAACGCTAATCAACGCTGATCTGCACTAATCGGATTAGCGAAGATTAGCGCCAATCAGTGTTCCAAAGTCCGAAAGAGAAAACATGGTCGCAGCCACAAACAACATGGGTCGAGTCACGCAGGTCATCGGGTCGACGTTCGATGCCGAGTTCTCAGCCGACAACCTGCCGGAAATTTACAACGCGCTGACGCTCGATCTGGAGATCAAGGGCGTGCGCGTGAAAGTCACCGGCGAGGTGCAACAGCATCTGGGCGGCGGGCGAGTACGCTGCGTGGCGCTCGGTTCGACCGACGGGATGATGCGCGGCATGGGCGTCACCGACACGGGTGCTCCGGTGAGCGTGCCGGTCGGTAAAGGAACGCTCGGCCGAGTGTTCAATCTGCTCGGTGAGCCAATTGACGGACGCGGCCCGGTGACGACCGACGAGAGATGGCCGATTCACCGGCATCCTCCGCTGCTCGCGGACCTCAGCTCGAAGACCGAGCTGTTCGAGACGGGCATCAAGGTCGTCGATCTACTGACGCCGTTCGTGCGCGGCGGCAAGGCC
>CAYSHJ010000745.1:0-5496 GCA_964430385.1 uncultured Planctomycetaceae bacterium | reverse complement strand
TTGATGGTCAGCGTGTCGTTCTGGCCGCCGCTGGAAATGTCGGTGACGACCAGGTTGCCCGATCCGTCGAGCGTCAACTCCGTGGTGAAGTTCTGCACGGTCAGCGTGACGTCGTTGCTGTCGCTCCCGGAGGTGTAGTCGATGATGAAGCGGTTTCCGCCCGCCGTGAACGATCCGCCGTCGGCGATCGAATTACCGCCGACCAGGAATGTCCCGGTCACGGCGTCGGTGCTGTCGTTGTTGATGATCGTAAACGAGTCGCCGTTGGACGGCGTGTAGCCGAGCGTGATATTGAGATTGCCGTCGTTCAGGGTCACAGAACCCGTGACATTGAGCTGATCATACTGCGTGCCGACCGTGGTGCCGTTGATTTCGACGTTGAAGTTCGAACCGCTGGCGAACGAGACGTTGCCGCTGTTGAGGATGCCGGTGCTGGTCCCCGGTGCGACGTTGCCGCCGCTCTGTGCAGTGATCGCGCCGGAGGTGCCTATGCCGCCGAGCGTCGCTCCGCTGGCGACGGTGGTCGGGCTGAGGATCGAACCGGTCACCGTCGTCAGGAACGTCCCGCCGCCGAGCGTGATCGTAGCACTGCCAGCATTCAGATCATTGGCCCCGACGCTGACGCTATCCGCTTCGACGAGGTTGATGGCACCGTTGCCGCTGGTGGTCGCCACAACTGTCGTGGCTGCCAAGCGCAGAAAGTTCGTGGACGAACCGATGCCGCCCGAACCGGCGTTGAAGGTCACATCGTCGGCGGTGATATCGATGCCGGAGTTGTCCGCCGTGGTGATGCCTCCGGAACCGTCGGTCGTCAGAACCACATCGCCACTGCCCCCACTTGCCGTCACCGTACCTGAAATCCCGAACGTGACGTTGCCACCACCTGAAAGAGCAAATAGGTGCAATGCCGACGGTGTCGTCAAGGCATCGTTCACGGCGATGCCGCCACTCCCGCTTTGCAAACTCACCGTGCCGGTGATGCCACCCGTCGTCAAGTTTGCAGCCCCCACCACCGTAATACTCGTAAAATTCGATGAGCTAATTGTCACTTGATTGGAGGTACTGATCCTGTTGAGTTCCGAATCGGTCAATCCTCGTATGCCGACACCATCCACAGCGCCGGAACCTACCTGAGTCGCGAGTGCATTAAACCTTGGTTGGAAACTTACACTACCGATTCCCACGGTGACATTGCCCGCCAAATCAATGTTGTCCGACCCGAGAATCAGCAAAGCACCGGACGTACTTCCGCCCGTCGTCTGAATGATCGACCCTGATGGCAGGTTAATACTTCGGTTACTCAATAGCGTCACCAAAATCACAAAACCGCTGTTCGTCACGATGTCCGCCGCGCCCACCGTCAGGCCACCCGAATTCTCGGTGATGGACACCGTACCCGTCCCGGCGTTTGTGCCACTGACGGTCAATCCCCCTGCCAGCGTGTTGGACACACTCACATTGTTCGTTGTATTTGCGAAGCTCAAGGTGGACACCACCGTCTCGATGGCGTTCGCCGAACCAATGCCGCTTGACGCAGTGGCATTCAGCGTGCTGGCCGTCACGTTCGTCAGACTCGCCGCGTTGCCCACAATGTTGCCGCTGGCGGCTGACAACGTCACCGTGGCAGCGCCAGCGTTCAACGAACCGGATGTTCCGAAGGTGATACCGCTTCCCGTCGTCAGGGTCATGTTTGTCGCGAGCGAACTTGAAATCGCTGCGCTGACCGTGATCGCGCCGCTGCTCGTATCGCCGATGTTGAGCGTGCCGGCGGTGACGCGGTCCAGTTCGTCGTCGGTTAAGCCGAGTGTCACGGCCGAATCGGCCGCACCAAGTTCGATCGCGTGTCCGGCGGTGAGCGGTTTCAGCGTGACGCTCCGCGTTTGGGCGTCGACTCTCCCGGAGGAAGCATCGATGTCTATCGAGTCGGCGCGCAGCGTGATGTCGCCAGACATGGCGGTCGTGATAACACCGTAACCCCCAAGCTGAATTCCGAAAGACGAGGAGCCGGCTCCGGCAGTACCGGTCACCGAGACGTTTCCGGCCGTCGCTGTCCCGCTAGAAGTGATTTTCGATTCGGTGACATCATCTCCCGAAAGTAAGACGCCCTGATTATTCCCTGAGCTGCCGCCACCACCGGTGCCGGTGACACTGACCGTGCCGGCACCCCCGGCCGTGATCACAGCGTCTGCGATATAAACGCCGACCCCTCTGCTGCTGGTTCCGGTGCCGCCACCGTGGCCGGTGACTTGGACGTTGCCGCCAGCGGAGGTGATCTGCGAACCAGGGTGGAAGACTTTGACGCCGTGGTTACCTCCCAGGGCACTGTTGCCGCCTGTCCCGTCCACGGTGACCTCGCCGGTGCCCCCGATGACTTCACCGCCCTCGAAGACCCGGACGCCAATGTTGTCACTGCTGGCGTCGCCGCCGCGGCCCTGAACGCTGACCAACCCGGTGCCCGTGCTCTGGATGAGCCCTGCGTTCACGTCGATGCCGACGAAGTTGCCGCTGGTGGCCGTCGCCTGCTGGTTCGCCGACACAATAATCGCGCCGTCGACGCTCACGAGGCTCGAGCCACTCGCCAGGCTGATGTTGCGGCTGGCCCTCAACGTGGCGGCGCCTGTGCCCGACAGGATCAGATTCGCGTTGGTGCCGATGTTGATGATGTCGGTCCCCGGCGTCGCGTCGTCATTCTGGAGGTCGACGTCGAGGCTTTCACCACTCGCGAACGTGATGTCGGCGTTCAGGTTGACGGTATCGTTGCCGGTGCCGCCGTTGACCGTCAGATCGACGTTGTAGGCCGCATCGACCGACGTGACCGTCACGGTGTCGGCTCTCGTGCCCGCGTTGATCGTCAGCGAGCCGGTCGGGTTGGCGAACGTCACGCTTTCGCCGCCGACGTTCGAGTCGATGGTCATGTTCGCGCCGGTGGCGTCGGTCAGCGTGATCGTCTCGGCGCCGCCATTAAACGTGAAGACGCGGTCGGTCGCGCTCAGGTTGTCCGTCACGGGTTCCAGGCCGGTGTAGTTGATCGTTCCGGCGAGTGCTCCGGCCAGTGTGACGCTGCCGTCGTTGGCGTTGGTGAATGTGTGCGTGACGGTGGTCGTCGTGCCGGTCGCCAACGTCAGCCTGTCGTTGCCGCCGGCGCCGCCATCGAAGGTAAGGCCGCCGGACGGGATCGGGTTGCCGCTGCTGAAGTTGATGTTCAGCGTGTCGTTGCCCCCTTGGCCGTTGATCGTAATCGAGGTGATTCCGGTGACCGGGACTCGCACACTGTTGGTCCCATCTCCGCTAAAACCACTCGCGCTGATTCCGTTGTTCGGATCGCTAATGACGAGTTCATCGATGTCCGGGGCCGTGTCCAAGCTGATCATGAGCGTGTCGTTGGTGTTGGCACCGTCGGTGTCTTCGATGGTGAGCACCCCGCCAGCCGAGCTAATCGTCGTTGACGTCGTGTTCACGATCAATTGCGGCACGGCACCATGCGGATCACCGACAAGGTAGCCTTGTTTGGACCAAAAGTTTAAAGAATCAGACGATGCGAAACTTCGGAGAAACAAACCATTATTCGTCAACGTGCCGCTCTGCCATTCCCGGACCGCGTCCGTGACGTCCCACTCCGCGAACGTCCCAGTAACAGTACTTCCAAGCACAAGTGAATTGACACTATCAAGGCTATTGCCGACGACCCGGCCGAATGGGTCAATGCCGTCGTAAATATTGTTCCAGGTCACAGAGTTCTCGCTCCAAGAACCTCCAAAACGATAGACGTTGACTCCTTGGTTGAGGACGTTGGACGTGTGCCATTCCATTCGCAGTGTTGCGTCATGTATCGATTCGGTAATGCTCGATATGTCGAACTGCACGAGGGCGTAGCTGAGATTGTTTTCTTGGGTGACGAGCTTGTCGTCCAACCCTTCCTCCGAAATCCGATTGTCACCACGCAGTCCTGCGTCCTGAGTGGCGTTCAAGGTGGTCGTTTCAAATAGGTCATTCAAAAACAGCACATGCACCGCGCCGCTGTCACTGCCCGCCGCATTATCCCCGATGGCTCCGACGGCCAGGTCCGTTATCCCGTCGCCGTTCAGATCCCCGAGCGACGCCACCGAACGGCCGAAATCGTCATAGTTCGCGAGCGTCAGGCCGTTGGGTGTCCCGCTGGCGATCGGCGTGCTGCGCTTGACCGTCACCACCCCAGCATTCACATTCAGCAGCAGCACGTGCACCGCGCCGCGGTTACTACCCTGCGTATCATTCAGGGCGGCTCCGACGGCCAGATCCATCACGCCGTCTCCATCCAGATCCCCCAACGACGCCACAGAACTGCCGAAATAGTCACCGGGCGCGATCGTCGTCGGGCCGTTGGGTGTGACGCTGGTGATCGTCGTGCTGCTGCTCTTGACCGTCACCGTCCCAACGGCATCCACATCCAGCAGCAGCACGTGGACTGCGCCGCTGTTAGTGCCGCCCGTATTGTCCCCGTACGCACCAACGGCCAGTTCCGTCACGCCGTCCCCGTCCAGATCCCCCAGCGACGCCAAAGAACCGCCGAAATAGTCAAGGGGCGCGAGCGTCGGGACGTTAGGTGTCCCACTGGCGATCTTCGTACTACTCTTGACCGTCCCATTGGCATTCAGCAGCAGCACGTGGACCGCGCCGCGATTATCGCTCGGGTCGTCCAGAACATTATCACCACGTAAGGATCCGACGGCCAGGTCCGTGACGCCGTCCCCGTCCAGGTCTCCCAGCGACGCCAGCGAATGGCCGAAGCGGTCGCCCAGCGCGAGCGTCGGGCCGTTGGGTGTGCCGCTGCCGATCTTCGTACTGCTCTTGACCGTCCCATCGGCATTCAGCAGCAGCACATAGACCGCACCGTAGTTATGGGAAAAGAACCCGGGAACATCCCCATCATCCGCGTTGGCTCCGACGGCCAAGTCCGTCACGCCGTCCCCGTCCAGATCCCCGAGCGACGCCACCGCACCTCCGAAAAAGTCATAGGAGTCGAGCGTCGGGCCGTTGGGGGCACCGCTGGCGATCTTCACGCTGCTCGTAACCACCGTCCCAGTAGTAGGATTCATGGACAGCAAGTGGACAGCACCTTGGTCGTTCGCCGTGGTATTTTCCCCGGGGGCGCCGACGGCCAAGACCGTGCCGCCGGGCCCGTCGCCGTCCAGATCGCCCAGCGACGTTACCGAACGGCCGAAAACGTCGCCCGGCGCGAGCGTGGGGCCGCCGACGGGGACGCTGGGGATCTTCAGGAAGCTGTCGACCGTGCCGTCGCTCGGCGCAGTGATCGTGAAGACGTGATCTTCGACCTCGCCGTTGCTGGCCGGTCCGGTCGCACTGGGCGCCGCGGAGTCCGTGCTCAGCCGGAACCGCGCGTACGTTTTTCCTTCCGAGCCGGAGGGAACGGCCGGGAAGATGAGCGTGAAGCGGCCATCGGTGGTGCCGTTCGGGACCAGTTTGTCAGCGAGTTCGGTGGCGTTCTCGAACACGCCG
>CAYSHJ010000744.1:0-11350 GCA_964430385.1 uncultured Planctomycetaceae bacterium | reverse complement strand
GCAAGAGCCGTATGAAGTAGTTCTTCAAGTACGGATCCGTGCGGGGGGTGGCCCGAAAGGGCCATCCCTACCGCAACTCCAGTTTCCAACGTTACGGCGTCAAACAACTGGACCTGTCCCCGTTTCCGGCGCCGATGTGGGCCGTTCATGATGCCGAACCAGTTGCCACGGCGCTGCGCGGCGATGCAGTGCATCACCGCGCCGCAGGTCGGACAACAGGGCTCGGTCGAGTCAGCAATTCCCCTGCTGTCCGGCCCTGACAGTCAAAATGCAAAACCAAGTGGCGGACGCGTTGAAGCCACCCTACGACGAGCTGCTGCAGGAGCTGCCCCAGCAAGCGCAAGTCTTCATGGACGAATCGCCCACGAAACAAGCGAATCAGAAGGCTTGGCTGTGGACGGCGGTGACTCGACTGTTTGCCGTGTTCGCGATTTTTTCCAGCCGCAAAGGGGACGCCTTGCCCAAACTGCTTGGCGACAACTTCGGCGGCATCGTCAACTGCGACCGAGCCAAGATGTATTGGCAGGCCGAGCGATTGCAGTGGTGCTGGGCTCATTTGAAGCGAGACTTTCAAGCCCTGATCGATCATCCGGATCACCAAGTGCAACGACTGGGACACGATTTGATGCGGCAAGTCAAACTGATGTTCCAGCACTGGAGGAGCTACAAGTCCGGCGAAACCGACTGGCAGACGTTTCGCGTCTTGATGATCCCGATTCGCGAGGCGATCAACGCCTTGTTACTGCGCGGCCAGTTCAGCGGCCACAAGCGACTCGTGGGCATGTGCAAGGAACTCTACAACCACCGCGAGTGACTGTGGACCTTCATTGATCATGAGGGCATCGAACCGACCAACAATACGGCGGAACGAGCGCTACGGCCTGCCGTGATCTACCGCAAACTGTCCTTCGGCACCCAAAGCGAAGGCGGCAGCCGCTTCATCGAACGCATCCTCACCGTCTCCGAAACCTGCCGCCTCCAAAACCGCTCGATCTACGACTACCTCGTCAGTGCCGTCCGAGCTCACTTCGAACAACAGCCAATCCCATCACTGCTCCCAAGCCCGTGAACGGTTACTCCGAGGGGGCACTGCAGGAACTGAGCGGCGAAGTGGCCGAGGAACTGGAGCAGGCCGCCGACGACAGTTGGTTGTGGAAAGGCTAGCACCATGCCAAGCTGATCGACGGCTTCACGTTCACGATGCCCGACACACCGGCAAACCAGGCCAAGTACCCGCAACAGAAAGCTCAGCGGCCGGGAGTGGGACTGCCGATCGCGCGTGCCGTGGCCATCGTTTCGTTGGCGACGGCCTGCATGATGGACCTGGCGATGGGGTCGTATCAAGGCAAACAGACGGGCGAGTCGGCCTTGTTGCGAGCGCTGCTGGGGAACTTGCATGCGGGCGACATCGCCGTGGCGGACCGCTACTACTGTTCATTCATAATGATCGCCTTGTTGCTGGCCCAAGGGACGCAGGTCTGCGCCCGCAAACATCAGGGGCGTCATTCGGACTTTCGCCGCAGCCGGCGGCTGGGCAAGTATGATCACCACATCGTCGAGCCCGGCCGCCGCACTCAAACGATCGACATCATCACGACACTGGTCGATGCCGACGAGCACACCAAGGAAGACATCGCCGAGCTGTATGGCTTTCGTTGGAATTCGGAAGTCAACCAGCCGGAATGCATCTCAAGTGCGGGCTTGTATCACCTTGCCGGGTGAGGTTAGGGTCTCGGCGACGGTGTTGCTGAAGCTGGCGTGCTGGCGTGGACAGCAGGCGGCGGATCGCAAGAGTTTGGATCACAACAACGAGCAAGGAGGCTCAACATGGCAATCCTCATCCCCCCCCGCGCCCAACGAGTGCTCCGCCGGCGACGGTCGTGCCGTTGGAGCTACTGTGGAACCGGCTGCCGCCGAATCGGCGACAGGAACTGCTCGGACAATTGACTCGGATTCTGGCTCAAAGGCTGGCTCCTCCGAAGAGCAAGGAGGCCGCCGATGAGTAGCACCACGATTCACCGCGCGCCGCGAGGTCACGCACCGCTTGCCGCCAATTCCTCTCCGACCGCATTTCGGTGTCAACCGAGGCGCGCTGGAATGGCGACGTTCGAATCGCGTGACGCTGTTGAACGTGCTGCATCATCCGATCTACGCCGGAGCGTATCGCTGGGGACATCGCGAAGTGGACCCGCGCAAGAAGGTTCCGGGCCAGCCGGCGAGTGGCCACCCACCGTTGAAACTGTGGGCTATTTTCGAGATGTCCCTGGCGGGACAATGGCACTTGGAAATCGCGTTTCTGGCGTAACGCGCGTTCGATTACTCCGACTTCAACACATCTTTTCTCCAAGGCGAGGCCCAAACCATGCACTCGTTCGTGAGCTGTTTGATGCACCTCGTCTTCTCCACGAAAGAACGTCGGCCCTGGATCAACTCGGATGTCCAAGATCGGCTTTGGCCGTACCTCGCCGGGATTGCTCGGGAGAACAAGCTGAAGGCGTTGAAGGTCGGCGGGGTCGAGGATCACGTTCACATTTTGCTGTCGCTCCCTTCCACGCTGGCGATTGCCAAGGTTGTGCAATTGTTGAAAGACAACTCGTCGAAGTGGATTCACGCGACGTTTCCGAAGTTGCAGAAGTTCGAATGGCAAGAGGGCTACGGGGCATTCAGCATCGGCGTGTCTGGGGTCAAGGACACCGTCGCATTCATCGAGAATCAAGCCGAACATCACCAACTCCCCACCGGTTCCGCCACGTCGGACCCAATCTCTGCCGAACTGCACTCAACCAGGATGTAGTGAACATGATTTTTCGCTCCTTTGAACGACAAACTAAGTCACAACGCCCTCTTCGAGCCTGTTCAAGGACAACTACGCGATGTCCACGATTCCAAAACGCCGAGCAAACCGGACGGCTCGATGGCGGGCATACCACTGACGCTTGACACGATCCGGCGAGTGCCTTCGTTGTCGTTTTCCGTCTGGCATGGTTCCGCCCTGTGCGTTGGTTTAGCCCGGCGTTTGTTTCCACTGGCTGTGCCGATACCAGTGGAAGCGGGGACGAGCCGGCAGGCATGAGGCCCGGCGGTCCGGTAGGAATAGCCCCGCCCGTGAGGGCGGGGAACGCGGGCATTGCGGCACTCCCTGAGGTCCGTAGGACCGGCACATCGGCCGTTGCGTTGATTTGATTTCAACGATGGACAAGCCCGATGGTGCCGCGGGTAAATGTGCCGGCCCTTCGGGCCTCACAACAGGCCGTTAAGCTTGCAGTTGCGGTTCGCCTTACTCCGGCGGTTCGCCTAACTGCGCGACGTCGTCATGAGTTCGCGGACATCGCTGACCAGCGCGGCGACGTCTTCCGCGGTCGTGTCCCAGGAGCACATGAAACGAGCTCCGCCGCTGCCGATGAAGCTGTAAAACTTCCAGCCACGCGAACGCATCGCCGCGGCGACTTCGGGACGCAGTCGCGCGAAGACGGCATTGGCTTGCCGCCGCGAGAGGAATTCGACTCCCGGAGTCTGCTTGAGTCCCTCTTCCAGCAACTCGGCCATGCGGTTGGCGTGGGTGGCGTTGCGAAGCCAAGCACCGGACTCGAGCAATCCGACCCACGGCGCGGACAAATAACGCATCTTCGACGCCAACTGGCCGGCCTGCTTGCAGCGATAGGCGAACTCGTGCGCAAGCTCTCGTTTGAAAAAAATGATCGCTTCACCCACGGCCATGCCGTTCTTTGTGCCGCCGAAGCAGAGGACGTCGACGCCTACTTTCCACGTGATCTCTTTGGGAGCGACTCCCAGCGAGGCGACCGCGTTGGCAAAGCGAGCTCCGTCCATGTGGACTCGCAGATCGTGACGGCGAGCGACCTCAAACAGCTCTTGCAGGTTCGCGGTCGAGTAAACCGTGCCCAACTCCGTGGCTTGAGTCAGGCTTAACACTCGCGGCTTCGGATAATGGATGTCGCTGCGACGCTGGACCGTGTGCGATACGGCCTCCGGCGGCACTCGACCTTCCTCGCCGGGAACCAATAGCAGCTTGGAACCGTTCGAGAAGAACTCCGGAGCACCGCACTCGTCAGTTTCCACGTGAGCCAGTTCGTGGCAGATGATGCTGTGGTACGACTGGCACAGCGCCGACACCGCCAGCGAGTTCGACGCGGTGCCGTTGAAAGCGAAGAACACGTCGCAGTTCGTTTCGAACAATTCTCTGAGCAAGTCCGACGCTTTGGCCGTCCATTCGTCATCGCCGTAGCCGGGCGCATGCCCATGATTCGCGCGGGCCATCGCCTCCCAAGCCTCGGGGCAAATGCCGGAATAGTTGTCGCTGGCGAATTGGCGTCGTCCGTTGGAAGGAAATGCCGTCATGAGTGTCTTGGTGTGAAAGATTGAGTTGAGCAATTGGCAAGAATAAATCGCGATTGAAGCCAACGAGTCGATTAGATGTCGTGGAGCACGCCGTCTCGCAGTTCGGCACGGCGTGCGAAACGCGAGGCCAACTCGGCGCTGTGCGTCACACAGATTAAGACACTGCCAGCGTCGCGGGCGAGTTCCAGCAGCAATTCCCCGATCGCTTCGGCATTTGCGCGGTCGAGACTACCGGTCGGCTCGTCCGCCAGCAACAAAGCGGGTCGGTTCACGAGTGCTCGGCACACCGCCACGCGCTGTCGCTCGCCGCCCGAAAGCCGCGCGGGACGATACTCCAACCGATCTTGCAAGCCGACGCGCCGCAACAACTGCTTGGCCCATTCGACATCCTCCAACGTCGTGACACCGCCAGAAAGGCGCGGAATAAGGACGTTCTCCAGAACCGTGCATTGCGGCAGCAGATGATGCTCTTGAAACACGAAGCCGATTCGTTGCCGTCGCAAATCTGCCAACGCCGATTCGCTCAGGCTGACAACATCCTGGCCGCGCAGCCGCACTTGTCCGCGCGTGGGCCGTTCCATCGCGCCTAACACGAACAATAACGAACTCTTTCCCGAGCCGGACGGACCCGTGACGGCCAACACGTCGCCGCCGCGAAGGCTCAAATCAATTCCCTTGAGCACGGCCAGCGGGCCGGACTCGGTGACGTACTCTTTCCACAGGCCGGCGACAAACAATTCAGGTTCGGCAGGCGACATGAGCTCGTTTCCGATCACTACCCCGACCCAGGTCCGTGTCATCAGACATCTCAAAAGCGACAGGACCGGAACCGCAGAGCGGTTCCGGTCCTGCAAGATGTCAACAAGTTCACGTCAAACTGTCGAGCCGACCAGGATCTCAAGAAAAGGTCGGGATGGCCGACCACTATTCGAACGTGATCACCAACCAACCTCCCGCGGCTTTGAATTGGGCCAGTCCAACCATCACGGGCGTCTTCTTGCTCTTGTCGACGTTGATGACGCGGTTGAACTTGCGAGTCGGCAACGCATTTTGAATCTTCGTGCGGACGACGCCCGCACGAGCAATCTGTAGACCGGCGTTCTTCGGCGGTTCGACGGGCGAGACACCGACTTGGCCACTCTCGACGACGAAGTTCGTCCCTTCCACGCGGAACATCAATGGCACGGTGATCTCTTGAGTTGGGATGTCCTCCTCGCCCTCCTTTTGCTTCAGGCCGGCACGGATGACCAACACGAGTTGCCCGTTCGTAATTCGGAATCGAATCGGATCCTTGCTGGGAAACACGAAAGTGGCCGGTTCCTTATCCTTAGAGGATTCTCCCGCCGCTTCGATCTTCTTCAGAGCATTGATCGGACGTCCGATCAAATCAGAGAACGACTTTTCGATCTCAGTCTTCACTTCATCTTCGGACATCGTGCGGCCGGCGAACTTCAGGCGATCGATGCTGTTGTTGAGCAGCGATTCGTGCAGGCCGACGATGAACCCCTTACTCGGGACGCTGGCGAATGGCCCGTCGCCTCCGGCAAGCTCGTGATCCGCCATTAACCGGGTGTAGGCACGCATTTCTGAATCGGTCGAGCGATAGCTGGTCGCGGACGGCATGAGCTCCATTTGCCGCAAACGGGCATTCACGTCGCTTTCCACTTTTTGATTGAGTTCTGTGATTTTCTTGTCAACTTCCTTGTTGAACTCGGGCAACACACGGCTGGAGAGCCGCTGTGACGCGATCGCTTCCGATTCCGCTCGTTTCTCGCCCACTTTGCGGCGGGCAACCCCGTCCGCAAAGCCGCCGAAGATCGGAACGCCGCTCATTCCCGTTTGAACGCCCGTCGTCGTGTTGTTCGGATAAACGGAGATATCCGCCGGAGACGTGACGAACTTATTGCCGTCGAAACTGATCGGCTTCCAAGCCGTGAACGAGTGGTATCCCGACGTGAAAACCGTCGCCTGGTCGGTGACTCCCTGCGTGTTGGATTGAGTCACACCATTCAACGTCAGATGGAATTTGACGCCGTTGTTGCTGGACTTCATATCGATACCTGGAGTCGTTGTCGTTGACTGTGCTCCATCGACCTTCGCTCCCAGAATGAAGTCGTCGACCGGCCCCTGTTTGGATGACGCCTCACCGATCAGACGCGAAAGGAACCCCTCGCTCAGGACGACTCGCAGGTTGTAGTTAAAGTAGTGGGTGGACATCGCTTGGGCCAGGAGATTCCCGCCATCAGCCGTCAGCTTGCGCGCCGCTTCAAACGCCTTGCGCACGGCGGAGGCTTCGGTCGTCGACGGATTCTCTTCATACTTCTCGACCGCGCTCACCAGATTCGCCAATTCAGCGTGCAGCTTTTCCAGATTGACGGGCTGATCGACGGCCGCCGCAACGCGGACAAAATTGTCCAACGAACTCCGCAACGCGACCAACTGCTCGCGATCCAGAAACTTCCGAATCTCGGGCGACATCGTGTCTGACGGGGACAGCTTCTGTTGGACAGCGGATAGCACCGGCAAAGCTTCCTGAGCCGCTTTCTTCTCGCCCACAAGCTTGACGATATCGGCGGAACGCACATACGACAGCCACGCCTGTCCGTTCTTGAGGGACTTGAGGTCGGATTCCAGGACTTTCACGGACTTCGCGATTTCTTGGCGAGCCGCGTCAATTCGAGCCGTCGCTGCCTTCTGGGGATCGAGCGTCAACGTGTCAAGAATCGCTTCCGCCAACGTGACTCGGCGGTTGAGGGCGGAATGCAAATCCGACAGGGCCTCATGGATGCTGCGAAAACGCGGATCCTTCAGTGACTTCTCCATCGTCTCCAGCTTCTTTTTCAGCACATCCAGTTGCTTTCGCTGACCGGCAACATCGAGGTCCGCATCGGTGTACAGCTTGGCCACTTCGGTCGACGTCTTTTGGCTCCACTCCTTCCAATTCCCGTCCAGGACAGCGAAGGCATCTTCGCTTAACGAACCGGGAACTTCCGCCGGCAGGATGCCGCGCAGTCCCGTCGGTTGGGTCGACGCCGCAACCGGCTTCGGCTCTTCCTCGGCCCAAGTCAGCGAGACCAACGTCGTTCCCAGGGCGAAAGCCGTGGCACCACATAAGCACATCCAAGGCCGCGACAGGTTCTGATTCGCACTGAGCAAGTTCTGATTCGCACTGAGCAAGTTCTGATTCGCACTGAGCAAGTTGTGTCGATTAGTCACTGCACAAACTCCAAAAAAGAATTGACGTACCGGATGTTCACGTTGAAATCGCGTCCCTAAGGAGGGAATCGGTTTACCCTTCAATATCGACGTTTCGTGTTGGCTTCCGACGGAAACGTGATTGAAATCACGTGCTAAAGAGTTCGGTAGCCGGAGCCCACGAATCTTGCACAGCCAACCCAGAACCGCTCTGGGTAAAACATATTAAGGCATCGCCTGACGCACACGACGGAGCCATCAGCTTTACGAAACTTGTGTAGTCTAGTCGGCCCCTTTTGCCCGTGCAATCGTTACAGTCCGCAGGCCGGAGAAATTGCACAACACCCGCAGGCTGTCATCCGACGTCCCGCCCCATAGACTGCTGCTGGCTCCGACGCGGTGAGTTGTGATCCAGATCGAGGTCGTGGGATGAGCGTGTCAACTTTGCCAGACGGCAGTCCGCGCCCGTTTCCTTTGGTGGGACTGATGGCCATTGCCAGCGGTGTCGGTTTGCTGCTGAGCATGGGTCGATTTGAGCAAGCGTCCGAGTCTTGGAGCGGTTGGGGCCGCTACGTCTTGTATGCCATCGCGACCTACCTGACGATTGGTGGACTGGGGCAGACGTTGACGGCCTTGAAGCCGGAATGGACGGCGTCGCGACTTCCGCGCTGGAATCGCCATCGGATGTCGGCCACGCGCGAAGGGATCGTGTACATCGCGATCATGAGCGTCATGTTTATCGGATCGATCTTGGGCCGGTCGAACATGCTGATGCTGGTCTTCGCGATGATGATCGGTCCCTGGGTGTTGAATGGTTGGATTGCGTTTTCGATGCTTCGTCAAACGCGCGCCAAGCGGTCCTTACCGCATCGGGCGATGGTCGGCGAATTGGTCTCGGTCGATGTCGAAGTCGAGAACCGCAAATGGTTTTTGGGATCATGGCTGTTGGAAGCGCGCGACTTGATTGCGCATCCGCGTGACCACTTGACAGCCTCGACATTATTCGTGCGGATTCCGGCGAGGCAGCAACGTCGCGGGAACTATTTCGTTCGCTTCAGCCAACGCGGAATGTACTCGTTCGGGCCGATCGAGTTGACGACGCACTTTCCGTTGGGGCTTGTCGCGCGTGGGCTGGTGTGCGACGAGTTCGCGAAGTTGCTGGTTCATCCGCGGATTGGCCGTCTGACGTCGCGCTGGTGGCGAGAACTGTGGAACGCCACGGAATTGGCCGAGCGGCGGTCGACACATGCCGGGCTATTCGACGACGAGTTTCATCGCATCCGCGAGTTTCGCAGCGGTGACAACCCACGTGCGATTCATTGGCGGACGTCGGCGCGACGCGGCGAACTGATGGTCCGCGAATTTCATCAAACGCGAGTTCGCAACTTGGTCGTGTTGGTCGAACTCTGGCAGCCGCCGCACCCAACGACGTCGGATTTGGATCGCGTGGAGCTGGCCGTCAGTTTTCTCGCGACGATCGTGCATGAGCACCTGCGGCGATCGCCGGACGCCCGCATTAGCGTGATTGTTTGCGGCTCCGAGACTCAGCGTTGGAATCACCAGACCAACACGGAGATCTTGATGGACCGACTAGCTGTGGCGAGCGCGGCGACGTCAGCCGATCTGAATTCCCACCTGGAAGTGGCTCGACGGCAGAGGAATCACACCACGCAATTGGTCGTCGTTTCGTCGCGCAC
The DNA here is from genome assembly GCA_964430385.1 of uncultured Planctomycetaceae bacterium. Lineage (GTDB taxonomy): Bacteria > Planctomycetota > Planctomycetia > Planctomycetales > Planctomycetaceae > CAYSHJ01. The sequence continues at coordinate 2,102 of CAYSHJ010000744.1, read as the reverse complement.
GCGCGGGGACGCGATTGCGAGATATGGCAACCCGGCGGACGGTTCGGAGAACCTCTGTTTGGCCGCGAACCAGATCGATCTGGCTCCGTACTTTCTGCTGGAGGACGCGGCATGACGACGGTCCTGCAAGTCAGCCTGTACAGTCTGATCGCACTGGCGAGCATCCTGTTGGCGTACGCCGAGGGGACCGGCTTCCCAGATGCGTTCACCGTGCCGCTGGCCGTGCTGGCGTTGTTTGCGACCGATCGTTGGAAGTTGTTCTGTCTGCCGACGCGGTGGGCGAACTGCCTGGGCTTGGCCGCGTTCGGCATGGCGGCCTGGGAATTCACTCAAGGCGATATCGAAGCTCGGTTGTTGTCACTGGCGCACTTGCTGGTGTACCTGACATGGATCGTGCTATTTCTGGAGAAGTCTCCGCGGATGTACTGGTTGATGTGCTTGCTGGCGGTGCTGCACACCGCGGTCGGAGCCGTATTGACCTCATCCAGTGTCTTCGGGCTGCTACTGGCGTTGTTCTTCTGCAATGCCGTATGGACGCTGTCGGTCTTCACGTGCAGCCGAGCTCGGGAGAAATATTCGGACAGCAACCAACTCAGGCTTTCGCAAAATGGGCTTTTGGCCGGTGCTCGTGGCCCGACTGCCGTCTCGCGCCAGTGTGGCGAGCTGTCGGCGCAGGATTTCGCTTGGAATCAAAAGAGCCAGCCGATCAGCACGATTCAGTTGGACCCGCGGATGCGTTGGATCAGTTGGCCGTTTGTATTGGGAGTTGTTGGCAACGTGTTTTTGTGCACGATGATCGGAGGATTGTTCTTTCTGTTGACACCGCGAATCTGGGTGGAAAGTTTCACCGCCTTTGGCGAGGGGCCGGATACACCGTTGCAGGCCTTGCGGTCGGGATTCACCGAGGAAGTGCAGCTCGGCGACATTGGCCAGATTCTCGAAGGCACTCGTACCGTGTTTGAATTGCGGATGTTCGACCAACCGACAAATCAGCCGATTGACGTGGCCCGCCACGCCGCCATGCTCGGGCTGGACGAGCCGCTGTTTCGCGGCTCGGTCATGGGCGAATACGCAAGCGGTAAATGGCGTGTCGGCAGGACGGGGGACAACGACGAGTTTTATGACTATCCGCCGAAGGCGACATCCGATGATGTCGTAAGACAGGAATTCCGGCTGGAACCGATGGACAGCAACATCCTGTTCGCGATGTCGCCTCACATCGCCTGCCGGTTGGAGCACATTCTCCCGCGAGTCTTCGAACGCAGAGTGACCTCGGTCTTGTACCGCGACGAACGCGTTTCGGGACGCGAAACGATTAAGTATCTGGTCTTTTCCCCGAGGCCGAGGCACGCGGTCATGCCCGAATTCACGCGTGCCACGCGCGGCAGTGAGTTGCATCCCCAATCACACGATTATTACTGCCAGCTGCCGGGGCGAGGGCTGGAACAATTGCAGGCGTTGGCCCGGCAGCTTGCACAGTCGGACAACAACCTCAATTCGGCGCCACAGACAATCGCGCGGAGGCTACAACTTTTTCTGAGGGACAACGGTGGTTTCAGCTACACGCTGGACATGTCGGTCGACGATCCCACGATCGATGCCGTCGAGGACTTTCTCTTTAACCGCCGGCGCGGGCATTGCGAGTACTTCGCGTCGGCCCTGGCGCTCATGTTGCGAGCCGTCGGTATTCCGGCCCGGCTGGTCAGCGGCTTCAAGGGGGGCGACCTCAACACCAGCACCGGATATTTTGTGGTGCAGGAACGGCACGCACACGTTTGGGTGGAAGCTTATTTGAATCGCCAGTGGGTAATCCTGGACGCGACTCCCGCCAGCCGCGCCGACAGCGTTAAGTCACTCGCTCCAAAAGTCGGTATCTGGAGCAATCTGCAGCGTTCGTTCTCTGATCTCTGGACGCATCAGATCGTCGGCCTGTCGCGCTCCGAACAGAACAGCAATTTGTACGTGCCGCTCAAAGAATGGGGGAGCACGATCGCAAACGACGTGGCGGAGAATACTCGCCGCGTTCTGCAGGGTGATTTCCAAAGCCTACGCGGCGCCCGCTGGCTGGGAGCGTTGTTGTTGATCACGCTGCTCACATTGAT
>CAYSHJ010000743.1:0-1651 GCA_964430385.1 uncultured Planctomycetaceae bacterium | reverse complement strand
AACATTGCTTCGAATAATTTCTGGAACGGCAGCATCACGCTGGCCAACAACGCGTCGATTGGCGGAACCAGCGGCGGCGGTGGCAATGAACTGGTTCTCAACGGAGCCATCGGACAGTCTGGCGGTGCCCGATCGCTCGATGTCGTCGGCGCCATCTCCTTGGTGATGCAGAGCAGTGCGGCGAACAGCTACACGGGCACCACGACCGTGCTCACGCCCGGCGGTACGCTCCGTCTGCGGCGCGCGGCTGACAATGGGACGATCGTCGGCCCGCTGGTGATCGGCGACGGGGTCACGGCCGGCACAGTCCACATCGACACGTCGAACCAAATCGCAAACACCTCCGACGTCACCGTCAATAGCGGCAGCACATTGGCCTTGGGACCGTTCGGAAGCGTTTCCGAGACCATTGACGAACTCGCTGGCAGTGGGACCGTCGAGGGTGCCGCGAGCGGTGCGAGTGACAGCTTGACTGTAGGAGCCAACGACGGAAGCAGCACATTCTCGGGCGTAATCCAAAACGGTGGCAGCGGCGAAACGACTTTGTCCCTCACGAAGACCGGCAGCGGTACGCAAACCATCAGCGGCGCGAATAGCCACACGGGTCTGACAACAGTCAGTCAGGGCACGCTGATCGTCAATGGCTCCATCACTAGCAATGTGGTCAACAGCGGCACGCTGAATGGCTCCGGCACCATCACCGGAAACGTTTCGGGAGCCGGCAGCTTCTCGCCCGGCAACAGCCCCGGCACCATGACCATCAACGGCAACTTCACTCCCACCGGAACTGTCAACTTCGAGGTGAACTCCACATACGCAACCGCCGGTAGTGACTACGACCAATATATCGTCAACGGCACGGTCGACTTTAGCGGAGCGATGCTGACCATCACTCGGATCGTCTCAGGAACGCCGTCTTCGGGACAGACTCTGACTCTGGTTGCCAACGATAACACCGACTCCACGACTGCCAGTACTAGTCCGGCCGGCGGAACCATGGTCTTAGGCGGCGACTTCAAGATTTCTTACAACGCCGGAGGCGGCGGCAACGATGTGGTTCTCACCGAAGCCATCGCTCCAATTATAACTAACGTCACTTCGACCAAAACCAACGGTGCATACACGGTTGGCGAGGTCATCGACATCAACGTCCAGTTCAGCGAAACGGTCACAGTCACAGGCACTCCACAATTAACGCTGGAAACGGGCACGACAGACCGGGCGGTAAATTACACCAGCGGGAGTGGTACCGACACATTGTCGTATTCGTACACGGTGCAGGCAGGAGACACGAGTAGTGACCTCGACTACCAAAGCACAGCGGCCCTGTCGTTGAACGGCGGAACGATCCGTGATTCCGCACTGAAAGACGCTACGTTGACGCTTTCGTCGCCAGGCGCGGCCGGTTCCTTGGGAGCCAATAAGGCGTTGGTGATCGACACGTCGGCTCCTGCGTCCCCGGTAGTGACGGGGGTGACGACGGACAGCGGTTCGTCGGGGACGGACGGGGTCACGAATGACACGACGCTGACGATCAACGGGACGTCGGAAGCGAACGCCTCAGTGGAAGTGTTCCGGGATGCGGTGTCGATCGGGACGACGACGGCGAATGGTTCGGGGAACTGGAGCTTCGTGGACGGGACGACGCTGT
>CAYSHJ010000742.1:0-2859 GCA_964430385.1 uncultured Planctomycetaceae bacterium | reverse complement strand
TGATCGAGTTTCTGGCCGTGCGGTTGATTCTGGAGCGACTGGCGGTGACACATCTCGCCGCACGTGGTTTGCGTTTCGTGGGGCCGTTGTCCGAACTGCGCGATGTAGCGCGCGGTCGGATCGCAAAGCAGTCGGCGTCGAGCGTCGATCAGCGGGCGTTCTTGCTGTTTCAGTTGGCTCAAAGTCGTGGTTGGAGCGCGCGGGCATTACTGCAGATGCCGGAAGAAGTGTGGGCGTTGTTGGTGCAGGAGGTGGAACAGTTTTCAAGCCTGGAACGTCGCCGCGTGTTTCATCTGGGATATGAGCGCCGCTTCCGCACACAGACGCTCGACGCCCTGTCGATTCATGCGGGACGACCGTCGGGGCGTGTGCCGTCGCCACAGCATCAGGCGGTGTTTTGCCTCGACGAGCGGGAAGAGTCGATGCGGCGTCACTTGGAAGAGATTGCGCCGCGGACGGAAACGTTTGGCGCCGCGGGCTTCTTCAACGTGGCGATTTACTACCGGGGCGTTGCGGACGCGCATTTCGTGCCGTTGTGTCCGATCGTCATTCGGCCACAGCACTGGATCGTCGAAGATGTCGTGTCTTCGAACGCGGAAACTCATCAACTCCGCTCGAAGGCCCGGCAGGCGATTGGCCGCGCGTCACATCACGTTCACGTCGGCAGCCGCGGGTTCGCGAGAGGAGCCTTGTTGACGGCGAGCTTAGGCGTGCTGGCGTCGATTCCGCTGGTGGCGCGGGTGTTGTTCCCGCGTTTGACGTCGTTGATCCGTGGCCAGGCGGACCGCTTCATACAACCGCCAGCAGGCACGCGACTGCGATTGGAGCGCGTGCTACCGACCGCCGACAGCGAGGAAGGTCACATTGGTTTTTCTATCGAGGAGATGATGAACTGTGCGGAACGGCTGCTGCGCGACATCGGTTTGACGAGCGGATTCGCGCGGCTGGTGGCGATCATCGGACATGGCTCGAACAGTTTGAACAACCCGCACAAGTCGGCGTATGACTGCGGAGCGTGTGGCGGTGGCGCGGGTGGTCCGAACGCCCGCACGGTGGCGGAGATGCTGAACGACCCGCGCGTACGCGACGGGCTGTCTCAACGCGGCCTGTCGATTCCGAACGACACCGTGTTTGTCGGCGGCTTTCACAACACGTGCAACGACTCCGTGACGTATTCGGACCTGGAGCGCTTGCCGCGCAGCCATCATGTGGACTTTGCCGCGTTCGAGGAGATTGTGGAACAGGCGTGCGAGCGGAACGCTCACGAACGCTGCCGCCGGTTCCTGTCGGCTCCGCTGAATCTGTCCTTCGCGGAGGCGCGGCGGCATGTCGAAGCTCGCGCGGAAGACCTCGCGCAGGCTCGCCCGGAGTGCGGTCACGCGACGAATGCGATCTGCGTCGTCGGGCGGCGCGAGCGAACTCGCGGACTGTTCTTCGACCGTCGCGCGTTTCTCGTCTCGTACGACCCGCTCCAAGACGATGCCGAAAGCGCCATCCTGACCCGCATTCTGCAAGCGGTCGTGCCGGTCTGCGGCGGCATCAATTTGGAATACTACTTCTCGTACGTGGACTCGCCCGGCTGGGGTTGCGGAACCAAACTGCCGCACAACATCACGTCGCTGTTGGGCGTGATGGACGGTGCCGCCAGCGACCTGCGCACCGGCTTGCCGTGGCAGATGGTCGAGATTCACGAACCAGTGCGTTTGCTGTTCGTCCTGGAATCGACGCCTGAAGCGGTGCTGCGAATCATGGAACGGAACGAAGGCATCCGGAAGCTGTGCCGCAACGGCTGGGTCCAAGTCGCGACACTGTGCCCGACGTCGTCCGAGATTCAACTGCTGCGCGGAGACCGATTCGAGCCATATCGTCCAGAATCCACGGAGTTGCCGAAGGCGGCGTCATCCACTGATTGGTATCGCGGCTGGCGCGAGCATTTGGAGTTTGCGGAGATCCAGCATGTTTGACCCGGAATTCCTGAAATCATTGACGCATGCGTTGGGAGTCACCGTGGTGTCGGCTCCCGCGTTGTTGTTCGCGCTGCTGGGATTGCTGGCGTTGGCGGGGCGAGCACCGTCGGAGTTGGCGATTTCACGCATCGTCCAAGTGGCGGTCATGGCCGGGTTGTTGCCCGCTCTGGCGATTCTGGCTTTGATGCTTTCGACGGGGACGCGGCAAGTGCCGATCGATCTCGGGCACTGGGTCGCGATTCCGGATTACGACTTTTGGATGAAGTTTGAGTTCGATCGGCTCAACGTTCCGTTCGTGATTTTGACGTTCGTGTTGTGCGGCACGATCGCAGTTTTCGCGACTCGGTACATGCACCGCGAGCGCGGTTACGCGCGGTTCTTCGTACTGCTGTCGCTGTTCCAGTTGGGCATGGTGCTGACTTCGCTGGCCTGCACCATCGAAACGCTGTTCGTTGGCTGGGAATTGGTCGGACTTTCGTCGGCGTTGCTGGTGGCGTTCTTTCACGAACGCGCGGCTCCGGTGCGAAACGGCCTGCGCGTGTGGATCGTCTACCGCGTCTCCGACGCGGCGTTGTTACTGGCATCGGTGGTCGCGCATCACCTGACGGGAGGCGGGGACTTCGACAAGTTCTTGGGGATGGCTCCCTGGCCCGAAGGGCAAACCTCGTTAACCGAGCACCAGGCACTCATCGTCGGTCTGCTGCTGTTGGTCGCCGCGGCGGGAAAATCCGCGCTCATTCCGTTTTCGGGGTGGTTGCCGCGGGCGATGGAAGGGCCGACGCCGTCCAGTGCCGTGTTCTACGGAGCCTTGTCGGTCCACCTCGGAACCTTTTTGTTGTTGCGAGCCAGTCCGATCCTGGATGTATCACCATCACTGTGTGTCGCGGTCGCG